>CAZAIE010000754.1:0-4308 GCA_964485035.1 uncultured Myxococcaceae bacterium
GGATTACCAGGGGTTACGCGGGGCTCTCAAGCGGCTCGAACGAACTCTGGGGCACCGGCTGCGGCTCGGTTTCCGGTCATCCCTGGAACATCAAATTCGTCCCAAGCCCAACGCGAGAAATCCGGCCGGCCATTCTTGAACGGAATAGACTCCCCCGGCGCAAGGTCAACAACGTCCAGATCATCCGGGTGAGGGAACTTGCTGGACTTGGAGGGGGTGAAGTTCGACTCGCCAGGAACCCCGTCCCAGGTGCCATTCTGAGGCAAGTACGATCGACTTGGCCCCTTGTACATCAGGCCTTTGACTCCGGGCCCCGAGAGACGGACTCCCGAGTTGGCCAACCCCTCGAAGCTTCTCCCGGCAGCCCACTTGATGCTCCAGTTCAACGGGTTCAGCGTCTGGCGGGTTACCGGCAGAGCGAGGTCGCCAGTGATGATCCCCTTCTGGACGGCGAACCGCCCTGCTCCAAGGCCACCAGTGAAAAGCCCATATGCGTTTGCAGCCGCCGGTAGGCCAACCTCGCCGAAGGTTTCGTAGTCACCAGCAACAAGAGCGGCCGTTCCTGTTCCCAGTCCTGCACCTGTCGCGTGGACCCCTTGCGCAAGCGGCACCGCCGGTATCAGGGCACCAACGAGACCGCCCTTCGCAGTCTCAACCGTCCGGTTCCACTTCTCGGCCTGCCAAGCCTGCTGTTCTTCGGCGGAGAGTGGATTCCCGTCGGGGTCGTACCCGAGTGCGCCAAATTCAACGGTGAGGTGCTGGTCGAGGGGCTTGGCGACGACGTTCCCAAGTCCGATCGCCGTCCGTCGGACAAACCCCGTTGGCGCTTGGTACGCCGGACGGGCAATCGACTTGCCCTTCAGCGCGGCGGCCATGCACTCCTCAAGAGTGAAGCCCGGGTTCGCTGCATTCAGGCAATCTTGGTAGGCACTCTCCCCCGTCGGGTCCACATACCTCAGCGGATTCCCGTTGGCATACCCCCATAGATGCAGGCCGTTCGGAGTTCCCAGGTCGCCTTGGACGGGATCAACGCTCAGGAACATGCCCAGCGCCGGGTCGTACCAGCGCTGCTGCGCGTACAACAGGCCTGCTTCCGGATTCCAATGCTGCCCAGCGTACCCCTGCGAAGGCCTTACTCCTCCTGGGGCCACGTACCAATCGGTCGCGATCGGATTCGGGTCCATTGCTCCGGTCGGCCGAGCGAGACTCTGAGCGGCGGTCCACCCCGTCGACGGCACGAACGCCATCGCACTGGACGCGACCAGCGACAGCGCGATGGCGGCAACGACGGGGATGTTTCTCGTCCCGGGCATGGGTGCTCGGAATCCTACCCGGGCACCGGGTCCTCGTCCCTGCGCTTCGTCCCCGGGTGCGTAGCCGCGTGCACCTCGCGCAGCTTCTCGATGGACACGTGCGTGTACACCGTCGTCGTGTCGACGCTCTCGTGCCCCAGCAACGTCTGGATCACCCGAAGGTCCGCGCCGTTCTCCAGCATCCCCGTGGCCGCTCCGTGCCGGAAGAGGTGGCAGGCTCCCGCCTCGATCCCCGCCGCCCTCACGTGCCCGGCGACGATCTGGCTCACCTCGTCCGGTGTCAGCCCCTTTCCCGTCGCCGAGACAAACAGCACTCCCGGGTCCTCCTGCACGGCGAGCCCCGGCCTCACTTCGTTCAGGTACCTCGTCACCCAGGACAGCGCCCTCGGCGCGATGGGCACCACCCGGTCCTTCTTTCCCTTCCCCTGGCGGATCATCACCGTCGCCCGATCGTGGCTCACCGAGTACACCGACAGCGCAGCCAGTTCCGCGCGCCGCATCCCGGTGCTCCACAGCACCTCCAGCATCGTCCGGTCCCGAATTCCCAGCGCCGTCTTCACGTTCGGCTGGTTCACGATGGCCTCCGCCTGCGTTGGCGTGAGGATCGTCGGCGGCAACCGCTGCTCCCTCCTCGGCAGGTCGAGGTCCCCAGCGGGGTTCGTCTCGATCATCCCGTGCCGCGTCAGGTACCGGAAGAAGCTGCGCACCGCTGCGAGGTAGTTGCACTGCGTCGAGTACGACAGCCCCTTCCCGTCCTCCTTCCTCCGGTAGAAGAGGTGCCGCTGGTACTGCTCCAGCACGGCCTTCGTCACCTCGCACGGTCGCCTCACCCCGCGCTCCTCCACCCACGTTGCGAAGGCGCGCAGGCTGGCCTCGTATCCCAGCACCGTCCGTTCCGTCTGGTTCCTCACACGCATCCACTCCAGGAACCTCGCCATCATCGGCCGGAGGTCCTTCGGGTCGTGTCGATCACCCTCCACCAGCGGCGGCCGGCTCCCCTTCTTTCCCTTGGGCATCACGCCACCCCCTCGGCGACCGCGAGCACCGCTCCCTCAATCCCCTCGCCGGTGGCAGGTACGCCTCGGCCGCGCGCGGCCTCTTGATGCTCGTTCTCCTCCCCGGTGGCCTCGCCTCGCGCGATCCCCTCGTCACCCTTCGCCTTTCCGTCGCTCTCAGGCCCCCGACATTCCGCCGACCCGGGCCCGACCTCGGCCCGTTCCACACCCGACCGCTCCTGCGCCGCCTCCGACCGCCGTTCCTCGTACTGGTTGAGCCTCCGGAGATCGATCAGCCCGGGCAGGTGCGGCTCCTGGCTCTCCGGGTTGCCGTCGAACAGGAGCTGGTATTCCGTCAGCCGCTCCTTGCCTCGGTGCGGCACCACCAGCTCCATCGCCACCAGGCGCCCGAGGTGCACCTTCGTCTGCGTTGCACCCCAGCCGGTCGCCTCCCGCAGCTGCCGCTGCGTGAACCGGTGGTCGAGTCTCGCCACCCCGTTCCCCTTCACCAGCTCGTCGATCCGCGCCAGCAGCTTCCTCGTCTGCGGCGGCAGGTCGTCCAGCGCTCGCCCAAGCACGCGATGCGCGAGCCGGTTTGCCACCTGGATGTCCTCCGCCGTGCTCTCGATGTACTCGACCGCCTCGCCTCCCACCGCGTGCGTCCGCCGCGGGCGCTGGTGCTGGAACAGCAGCGTCACTGCCTGAATCAGCCCCAGGTACTTCGTGAAGTCACGCCGCAGCCGAGTCCGCGTGTCCGGGAACGTCAGCTGGCGCGCGAACGGGTTCAGCACCCGCACCGGCCTCAGCAGCCGCTGTACGTTCCAGTGCAACGCCACCAGCCGCTCCTTCTCCCGCTGCCGCACCAGCCCCTCCACCGTCTGCCGGAGCTTCTGCGCCTCGTGGATCGCACGCGTCTGCTCCGCCGACTCGTCGGTCACCAGCACGATGCAGCGGTTCACCAGCTCCGGGTCCAGCTCCGCCGCGGTCGTCGACGTGAAGATCGCCACCGGCCCCTTCACCTCGTACTGCTCCGTCCTCAGCCGCCCCGTCCCGCTCTCCTTGGCGGTCGTGGCGATGGACAGGGCCCCCTCGGACTGCAGCAGCTTCAGCGCGTAGCTCGCCTTTGAGCCGCCCTCCTGCTCCGCCAGGGCGAGCACCTTGTGGGTGAGCGCATCGGGAGGCAGGTAGTAGAGCGACTGTCCCGTCATGGCCGAGAGCTGCATCCGATCCTCTGGCGGCACGAAGGCCAGCACCGCGTCGAGCAGGCTCGTCTTTCCGGCCGCGCTCGATGACTGCACCAGCAGCGCGAGCGGGTCGTCGAGCTTGCGGCTCACCGCCGCGAGGTACCCCGCGAGCTTGTTGTCCAGCTCCCCCACCAGTCCGCAGACCTGGAAGTCTCTCTCGATCCGCTTCATCAGGTCCGGGTCCTTCAGCATGCGGAGCGCCGCCGCCTCTTCCTCCTCCGTCATCGTGTACGGCGGAGGGGGCGGCGCCAGCGCCTGCCGAATCGCCTCCTCCTGCCACTCCTCTGCCTTCAGCAGCACCCGCCCCACCTCTCGCTTGAGGATCTCCTCCTCGACCCCAAGCTCTACGGCCGCCTGCTTCACGTACGCGTTGCGCTGCCGTGCGAGGTAGAGGTCCAGCGTGTCCACGTGGAAGCACTCGCCGTCCCCGCGGCTCACCAGCAGGTTCACCTTCAGCACGTTCCGCGACAGGTTCTTCGCCAAGCCCCGGATGCGATACCTCCGGTCTCCCTGCACGAGCACCACCTCGTCCTCTCTCGCGCTCGGCTCGGACTCGGTCGCCACCTTGGTCTTCGTCTCCGGCGGCACCGCTCTCTCGGGCACCTGCTCCACTGCGCTCGCGAGCAGGTCGTCCAGCACCTGCTTCGGCTTCCGCTCGCCCCGGAGCAGCGCGTTCGCGTCCGCGCCTTCGGGCAACGGCACTGAGCGTGCGCGCCGTTTTTGAGGGTGCGCTCGGCGCGCTCTTTGAGGGACAGC
>CAZAIE010000755.1:0-4294 GCA_964485035.1 uncultured Myxococcaceae bacterium
AAAGCTCGTGAGAAAAACCTCACTCGCCTGTCCCTAGCTGCTGAGAACCGACAACTGACGGCGTTCCAAGAGAGTCAAGGCGATCACAGACAGTGCTAGTTGGGTCCACGCCAGGCAGTCAGCGAAGGTCCGCGGCGACAACGATAAATGCTTGGAACCGCCAAACCTTCTCTATAATGAGCGCCCCTTTTCGGGATGTGGCCGCGCTTCGACGGAGTGATCATGTCGCGCCTTCTCACCGCCTCACTGGCAGTGCTCACCCTGGGCCTCGGCTCCGCGGCTCGCGCCGACGACTGGAGCTCGCTGCCCCCACCCCCGCCGGTGGCCAAGCCCGACAAGGACAAGGCGCCGGAGCCAGCGCCCATCACGCTCGAACCAGCGAAGGAGCCCGAAAAACCGGCGGCCGATAAGGGCTACGTTCCCCCGCCCACGGTTCCGGTCACGACCCCGGCTCCTGTTCCTGCGGACCCGCTGGCGACCATCAAGGACGCCCCTGCGGGGGAGACGGTGACGAAGGAGACGGTGCTCCCCGGCACGGAGCCGCACAGCCCCGGGACCTACGGCAACTCGCTCACCGCGCCCGCCAACCTGCGGGTGACCAGCACCACCACCGGCGGCACTGGCCTCTTGCGTCTGGGCTCCGCGGACCTCGGCAAGCCGGGCGTCTTCCGGGTCTCGCTGCACGGTGAGTTCTTCCAGCTGGGCGACTTCCCGGTGCTGAAGGCGGAGAACACCCGCACCGCCGGCACGCTGGCCATCGACTGGACGGTGCTCAAGTGGGTGGAGCTGTACCTGTCGTACGGCGCCAGCGCGAACACCAACAGCAAGTCGTCGCCTCCGCTGCTGCAGGCGCAGGGCGACCTCCGGTTCGGCGTGAAGGGCGCCATCGAGGCGCTCAAGGGCCTCTACGTCGGCGCGGACCTCAACCTCATCGCCTTCCCCGGTGTCGGGGCCCAGGACCTGCGCAAGTACGCCTTCGGCTTCGCGCCCAAGCTGCTGGTCACCTTCGACGTCCGCAAGTTCGTGCCCAAGGCCCCGTTCCGCCTGCACGTGAACTTCGGGGGCATCATCGACGGCACCGGCGACCTCGTGGACTCGGCCCACACCCCGACCCCGGCGGAGGAGTTCGCGCTCGGGCTGCACAAGTACAACCGGCTCTCCTTCGGCGCTGGCCTCGAGGCCCCGCTGCCCTGGGTGACCCCGTTCGTCGAGTACGGCTTCGCCTTCCCGCTCGGCACCTCTACCCTGCTCGGCCCGGACCTGCAGCCGGTGACCGCCGCGGCCTCGATGCCCCAGCAGCTGACCCTCGGCCTGAAGGTGACCGCCCCCCGCGACCTGACGATCGTCCTCGCCTGCGAGATCGGCCTGACGAAGTACGTGGCCATGGGCATCCCCGCGACCCCGCCCTACAACCTGGTCTTCGGGCTCTCCTACGCCTTCGACCCGATGGCGCGCGGCACCAGCAAGCTGGTGGAGCGGACGGTGACCGTGGAGAAGAAGGTTGAGGTCGCGACCCCCGCGCCGGTCTACACCGGGAAGGTCGCGGGCACCGTGGTCGACGCGGAGACCAAGCAGCCCATCGCCGGGGCGGTGGTGGCAGCGAGCGGCACGGGCATTCCGCCCGTGGCCAGCGACGTCGAGGGCGGCCGCTTCCTCACCCACGAGCTGCCCGCGGGCAAGCTCTCGCTCACCTTCGCGCGCGACGGGTACAAGCCGGCCGCGCTCGAGGCCACCGTCGAGGCCGGCAAGGTCTCGACGCTGGAGGCGCTGCTCACCCGCGAGGTGAAGAACACGGTCGCGAAGGTGTCGCTCTTCTCCGGCAAGCAGAAGGCCGGCGGCAGGATCACCTTCGCCGGGCCCAAGATCGCAGAGCTGGTGGTGGCCAACGAGGGAGGCACCGTCGAGCTGCCCAAGGGCCACTACGCCGCCAGCGTCGCCGCCGAGGGCTACCTCTCGAAGATCCACGAGTTCGACGTCCCCGAGGGCGGGACGCTCAACGTCTCCATCGAGCTCGCGCTCAAGCCCAAGCAGAGCCTGGTGGTGGTGAAGGAGGACCGCATCCAGATCCGCCAGCAGGTGCACTTCGCCACCGGCAAGGCCACCATCCTCGCGGACAGCTTCCAGCTCCTCGACCAGGTCATCGACGCCATCATCCGCGCCAACGTGAAGAAGCTGCGCATCGAGGGCCACACCGACAACCAGGGCGGCAAGGACCTGAACCTGAAGCTCTCGCAGTCCCGGGCGGACGCCGTCGCCGACTACCTGGTGAAGAAGGGCGTGGAGCGCTCGCGCCTGCTCGCCGAGGGCTTCGGCGACACCAAGCCGGTGGCGCCCAACCTCACCGCCCGCGGCCGCGAGCAGAACCGCCGCGTGGAGTTCATGATCCTCGAGAAGTAGCGCCGGGGCTGCTCCGTTGGGAACAGGGCGGGGCAGCCGCACCGTCAGCCCGCCCTGGAGGCCAGCCCATGCGCGTCTGCCACCTGCTCTGTCTCGTCGGCCTCTCCGCGGCCTGCGGCAAGAACCCCCAGCCGCCCAAGGAGGAGACGCCACACGTCACGCTCTCCCCCGTGCCCCGCGAGGTGGTGGGGACGAAGCTCGACTTCACCGTGGCGGTCACCGGCTGCACCAAGATCGCCCGGGTGTGGGTCACCGACGGGCCGGACGGCGACGACTGGCTGCTCGCCGAGCAGGAAGGCGGGAGCGCCACCAACGCCCTGAGCGCGCCCTCCAAGCACGTGGACTACAAGACCCACGGCGTCCCTGCGGCCCTGTCGGTCTACGCCCACGCCACCTGCGCGCCCCTGCCGGTCGACGGCGGGACGCTGCCGGGCGGGAGCGGCACCTCCGACCCGCAGCCGGTGCTCTTCATGCCCGCCGAGGAGGTGGTCCCCGGCCCGGTGCAGTTCGGGAAGAACTACTGGAGCGAGAACTCGGACGGGGTGTTCCTCACCTGCGACCAGGAGCTGCGCCGGGTGGACAAGACGAAGCGGACCCTGGGCACGCTCCCCCTGCCCTTCGACTGCGCCTCGGACGCCGAGCTCTGGCAGGGCGGCGACGGCAACCGCTACCTGCTCAAGCCCGGGGTCGGCGTGGTGGGCTTCGACGACAGCCTGCAGAAGACGCTGCAGATCACCGGAGTAGACCTGCGCCAGGTGGCGGCGCCCGCCTCCGGCGTCCTCGCCGCGCTGGCGATGGACGGCATCCTGTACCAGATGCGCGGCTACGACCCGAAGACCGGCGAGCTGGCCTGGGCAGCCGAGGACACCGACCTCCAGCCTGCGGGACACATCGCCTTCAACCGGCTGGGGCAGGTGGTGCTCCCCGGCTTCAAGGCCAAGACTGGTAGCGACTTCGTCGACGTGGGCATCGAGGTCTACGACGCCAAGACCGGCGACCTCCAGGCCGACCGCGCCTTCGGCATCATCAAGATCGACCCGCTCAGCGTGACCCCCATCCCCACCATCAGCTTCGACCAGAGCGGCGAGGTGGCCTACTTCGCCGAGATCGCCGACCCCTCCCGCGTGTGGTGCTGCAGCGCGGTGGACAACGCGACCTGCACGGACCTGGGCAAGGGACTGAAGTGGAAGTCCGACTCGCTCCCCGGCGGCGTGCACACGGTGACCCGCACCTCCTCCGCGCTGGTCGCGTACGGCAACAAGGTCGCCTACTTCCTCGACCCGTCGACGGGCAAGACGCTCAGCGCAGCCATCCAGCCGCGGGGCGGGATGGTCTTCGTGGCCGCGGTGGGCGGCGCGGGCGGCTCGACCTACCTCCTGGCGCAAGGCGTCGACGGCACCGGGCACTTCCTCTGGGGCATCAAGCAGGTGCTCATCTACGACGCGCCGGGCAAGCTGGTCTCCGACTTCCTCACCGAGACCGACGGCTTCGTGGTGGACGTGGACCCCTCGGGGCGCGCCTGGCTCTGGCGCTACGACCTCACCCCCCTGAAGCTGCCCAGCGCCTACCGGGCGGCCATCGGCGGCTAGCGACATGACCAACCAGAAGGAGTGGCAGAAGCAGCTGGAGACGGGCCTGCAGCGGGTCCAGGACGCGCTGGCCAAGGACGCGAGGCCGCACGCGCAGCTCCTGCAGACCGTCATCGCCGCGGCCTCCGCGCACGCGCTGGAGAAGATCAACGAGGGAGTGGAGCGCGCAGAAGAGAAGCGGGCCGCCCGCGAGGAGCGCCGCCGCGAGCGCGAGGAGCAGCGCAAGGCGCGCCGGGCGCGCGACGCCAAGGCTGGGGTTCCCGCAGGCGTCGTCTTCGGCGCCTTCGCGGCCGTGGCCCTGTACTTCG
>CAZAIE010000756.1:0-4283 GCA_964485035.1 uncultured Myxococcaceae bacterium
CAGCACCAGGTCGGCCTCCGGCAGCGCCCGGGACCAGCGCACCGCCGACCAGCTCGGTAGCCCCACCCGCTCGTAGGCGCCCCGGTACTCGCTGACCAGCGTGGGCAACCGGTCCTCGGGCACCGGCGGCGCTTCGCCGGCCCCCGCCAGCCGCCAGGCGACGCCGAGGGTGGTCCCGTCGCCCTGGGGCAGCGAGAGCGCGAGGCCGCGGGGACCGAACCCTGCCGACCACCCCGAGCGGCGCACCACGTAGTCGATGCCCGGCTGGGTTCCGGCATAGATGGGCGGCACCAGCTGGACCGGACCGAAGGCGGTCGGGGCGGGCCGGTTGGCGAGTGCGAAGGCCCCGAGGACGACGAGGGCGGCGGACGTGAGCGACGCCAGGACGCGGCGCAAGGGGGACCTCGGGGGCAATGGACCCCCAACTCCTACCCCGCGGGCGGCCGACGGGCCAGGGCCAGGCGGCTACTGGTGCCGGTTTCGGGACCTTGCCAGCGCCCGCTCGGCCGCCAGGTGACGCAGCTGGCGTTCCAGAATCCGCGGGACGTCTCGGTAGGTTGCCCCGCCCACGGTGATGAGGGCGTGACCCCGCGGATAGACCCGGACCTCGGACAGCCTCCACGCGTCGGCGAGCGAGCGCGCCTGCGCCTCAGGGGCGACCTGGTCGTACTGGCCATAGAGCAGCGCGATGCGCTCCGCCGGCAGCTTCGGGGCGTCGGGGCGCGAGTCGAGGGCCCGGTAGGCCTGCTCGCGCAGCTCGGGTCCCACCTCGGCCTCGATGCGGGCCCGGACCGGCGCCATCTCCGGGCGGGCGATGACCGTGTTCCAGTCCACCAGAGGCTGCTTGAGGATGAGGAAGTCGAAGGCAGGGTCGAAGGTCACGGTCCGCAGCAGCATGCCTCCGCCCATCGAGCTGCCGAAGGCGCCCAGCGAGCGCACGCCCTGGGCGCGCAGCCACGCCGAGAGGCGCCGCAGGTCGGACACCTCCTGGGCGAACACCCCCAGGTGGTCCGCGAAGTCGGTCGCCAGCATCGCGTCGCCGGAGCCGAGGCCTGCCGGCGTCCGCTCGAGGTGGTAGGGCGGGACGTACAGGACCACGTCGCACCCCGCGTCCAGAACGCCGTTGAAGTACGTCTGCAGGGACTCCCAGTCCGACTCGGAGATCGCCTGGCCGGGGACCCACACCACCACCGGACGCTTGCCCAGAGGGCCCATGCGGAACACCTGCGCCACCGCGGTGTTCGTCTCCGGCAGCCGCAGCGTCACCGCGCTGGGAAAGGACACCTGCTCCTGTACCAGCCGCACGTCGGGGATGCGGCGCGGCGACGGCCCCAGCGTCACCTCCGGCACCCCGTCCGGCTGCGTCAGCCGCTCCAGCTCGTCCCGGGTGGTGAAGGGCAGGGGGACGGGGTCGCGGCCGGCGAGGGGCCGCTGCGCGATGCCCGCCATGGCGCCGAGCGCCCAGTGGTCGATCTGCCGGTTGATGGGCGCGCAGCCCACCAGCAGCAACGTGAACGTCGCGAGTCCGAGCAGTCGATTCGTGGGCCCCATGACCTGTTCGATGCTGGACGATCGGCCGCGTTGCGACACCCGTCCGGGCCGGTTGGTCGATCAGAGCAGCGCCGAGTCCACCATCGCCAGGTCCTCGTCGGTGCGGACCTCGAGGCAGTCGGCGGCCGAGCCGCACTGCGGGCAGCGGCCGGGGCACTCCACCACCGTCCACAGCCGCCGGCACTCGAGGCAGACGAAGAACGGGCGGCGGGTCGAGCGAGCGAGCGCCAGCAGCTCCTCCCGGTGAAGCCGCGGGCGCTCCTCGCCCCGCGCCGGGCGCGGGGCGACGAGCTGGCGCACCCCACCGAACAGGAACAGCGCGGCGATGCCGAAGAGCACCGTGGCGAAGCCCCGCAGCTCGGAGACGCTCTGCAGCACGTGCGCGGCCTCGCGCCCGGAGGCGACGAGCCGCAGCCCGACGCCGCCGCCGAGGAAGCAGAGCCCCGCGCCCAGCAGCACCAGGCCGCCCTTGCGGCCCAGGCGCCGGACGGCGTCGCGCGCGTCCAGGAACAGGGACCCGAGCGAGTCGAGCGTCTTCATGGGGTCACTTCTTGGTGAGCCGGTTGGCGACGATCTCTTCGATGAGCGCCATCGACTCCGGGTCGAAGTTGACGAACTCGACGCCCATCCCCGCGGTCCGGCCCTCGCCCGGCGGGTTCACGCGCACGACCTTGCCCAGCCCCTCGATCAGCCGGGAGCCGTCCTTGAGCGCGAACTGCAGGTAGACGAACGAGCCCTCCTCGTGCGGCTTGTCGGTGCGGATGAACATGCCGCCCACCGAGATGTCCACCGAGTACTCGGCCAGGAAGTCGTCGAACGAGTCGAAGCGGTACTGGATGAGCAGCTGCAGCGAGGCGCGCGGGAAGCGGCGCCGGTCGGCCCCGCTGGGCTCCGCGTCCACCGGCTTCTGGTCTTCGTCCGAAGGGCACATGGCGCGGCCATTGTAGCCGCCGCGGCGACGGAGGGGAAAATCCCGGCCCGCGGGCCTATCCCGCCCGGGGACGGGGCCAGCGCCGCTGCACCAGCAGGAACACCGAGGCGGCGAGCGCCGCCCAGCCCAGCAGGTCGCCCAGAAGGCCGTAGACCGTGGCGCCCCCGGTGACCATCGGCACGTCGGCGACCAGGGTCTCGGCGGTCTCGAACCCGCTGCGCTGCACCAGCCGGCCCGAGGAGTCGATGAACGCGCTGATCCCCGTGGCCGTGGAGCGCACCAGCCAGCGCCGGTGCTCGACGGCGCGGAACACCGAGAGCGCGAGGTGGATGGGCGGCTCGGCCGGCCCGTACCAGGAGTCGTTGGTGACGTTGACCATCGCGTGCGGCCGCGTGCCCGCCTCGTCCATCGGCCCCATCAGGGCGCGGATGTGGCGGGGGAGGATGTCCTCGTAGCAGACGTCGGCGGAGAGCCGGTACGCGCCCACCGGCAGCGGCGAGAGCGACTGGCCCCGCTCGTAGACCGCGAGGTACGGGAGGATCTGCTTCTGGTGCAGCCACTGGAAGAACCCGGGGAAGGTCTCGTAGCCGGGGATGTACTCCCCGAAGACCAGCAGCATCACCTTGTCGTAGAAGGCGTGCGCCTCGCCCCCCTCCGCCACCGCCGCCACCGAGTTCCAGACCTTGGCGCGCCCGCCCTCGACCGGCTCGTAGCGCAGCACCCCGATGATCATCGGGACGGCGACCGCCTTGGCGACGCGGCCGGTGAGGTTCGCCCCCGCGCGGACGTAGGCGTTGTAGCCGCTCTCCGGCCAGACCACGAGGCCGAGCCCTGGGAGGGCCATCGCCTGGTCGGTCATGTCGCGGAAGCGCTGGATGCCCGCGGCCGCCTTGTCGTGCTTGTCGCCCGCGCCCACGTTGGCCTGGATGATGGCGGTCTTGAGCTTGGGAGCCGCGGCGTCCCGCGCGTCGACCTGCCGCATCCGCAGCGCGCCGTAGCCGACCGTGAAGACCAGCGCCCCTGCCGCGGTGGCGAGCAGCGCGCGGGGCAGCGGCCGGCCGTGGCGCCTGGAGAGCACGACCTCGGCCAGGGCCCCGCCCACCAGCGCGATGAACCCCGAGAGCAGCAGCACGCCGCCCAGGTCCACCACCTGGATCAGCAGGGGCACCCAGGCCTGGGAGTTGGCGGTGTAGCTGGGGAAGATGAGCGGGAAGGCGAACTCGGTGGCCACCAGCGCCACCGGCGCGCACCAGCCCAGGGGAAGCCCCGTCCGCCGGTTCAGCCGCCACGCGAGCCAGCCGAACACCGCGAAGGACGCGCCCTGCGCGAGGCAGAGCAGCAGGTACCCCAGCACCGACAGCGGCAGCGAGAGGTAGGCGAAGGTCTGCAGCAGGTGCACCACCCAGTAGTAGCCGCCCAGGTGCGTGACGAAGCCCATGAACCACGAGAGCAGGAAGGCGCGCCGCCCGGTGGTGATGCCGTCCAGGGCGACGAGCAGCGGCGCGAACGCGACCCACTCCAGGTACCACTGGTCGAAGCCGATGAAGCCCACGAAGTAGAGGACGCCGGAGAGGGCGGCCAGGGCGAGCGGCGCGAGCGGGCGGGGGAGGGCCATGGCCGCGAACCATAGGGGCCGCCCGCAGGGCGGGTCAACGCTTGGGACCAGACCATAGGGCTCGTTGCCATTCAGGCGAAGACTTCACGACGAACGGACTATCCTCACCCCACGATGCCGACCGTGCCGCCACCCCGACGCCCACCGCTGCCTCCGGGCGAGCTTGTCGAGGTCGCTCCCGTCCTG
>CAZAIE010000757.1:0-4280 GCA_964485035.1 uncultured Myxococcaceae bacterium
TACCAGCCCCACCCGCGGCTTGCGTGCCCCACGTGGCCACGCAGCCCGCCCCGGAGACCAAGGCCCATGGGTAACCGACGAATTGAAGCCGACCTGACGTGGTACTGGACCTGGAGCGAGGGCGAGATGAGCGCCCCGTCCAACTTCATGGCCATGGCGAACGCCATCGCCCTGGGCTGTGCCGTGAGTGGCGGACCGCCCAGCACGGAGATGGACGAGGGCCGTCTGGCTTCCGCAGGCAGGGCTCGCCCCATCTCCCGCGCTCTCGCGCAGTTGAGCGCCATCGACAGGCAGGTGCTGTACGCCTCCCACGGTCCCGTGGGCCTCGAGCTCCACGCTCTGGGCAAGAGCGCCGCCGTCGCGCTGCTGACCCCGCTTGCGAGGAAGGCTCACCAGGCCTCCCACACGACGCGCTCCTTCGAGGAGTGGTTGGTGCGCTTGGCGTGGCGCGTGGCGAAGAAGCAGAGCGACCACCTCCCCGAGGACTGCGCCACCCTTCACGGCATCGCCGCCCAGGCCAACGCGATGCTCGCCAAGGCGACCAGGGCCTACGAGGCGGCCCTCGCGAGGCGCCTCCTTGGTCCTGCGCGAGCCGCCGAGCAGACGACGAAATCGCGCCCGCTCGCGCCGTTCGAGCCCGCTCGTGCCTGCTCAGTCCCGATTTGCAGTGGGGAGTAGGAGGCCGAGGTGGCCTGAAATCTTTGCAGGGGGCCTCGGCCGCAGACTGCGCCCCTGCATTTGCGCGCCAAGAAAATCCGCTTGCTTTCATTTCATTCGGGGTCGGGACCAACCACTTTCATTAGAAATCCCGCGCCCAAAGCCCAGACCGGAAGGGAATGAAACTGGCCGCTTTCAATACCTCGGCGGCTTTCATTCGGGAGAAATCTGAGATGACGCGAGCCAAGCCAGAGCCCAAGGACACGGCCAGCCGCGCCACTCGTCTCGAGTGGATGCCGCTGGGCAAGCTGCAGTCCGCGACGCGCAACCCGAAGCAGCACAGCGCCGAGCTGGGGACCAGCATCGGCCGCTTCGGATACGTCGAGCCCATCGTCCTCGACGAGAGGACCGGTCGCATCGTCGCCGGCCACGGGCGCCGAGAGGCGCTGCTGGTGATGCGGAAGCGCGGCGAGGTGGCCCCGAGCGGCATCCGGACCGAGGGCGACGAGTGGTTCGTCCCGGTCGTGCGCGGCTGGGCCTCGCGCTCGGACGCAGAGGCCGAGGCGTACCTCCTGGCGAGCAACAAGCTCACGGAGGCAGGGGGCTGGGACAACGAGGCCTTGGCCGAAGTGCTCAAGGAACTCGACGCCCAGGGTGCCCTCGACGGCGTGGGCTTCACCGATGACGAGCTCGAGGCGCTGGTCGGGAGCCTCGGCAGCGACGCCGAGGACGGCCGCGGGGACCCTGACGCGGTGCCCGAGGATGCAGACGAGGAGGAGGTGTACGTCAAGGCAGGAGAGCTATGGCTGCTCGGCAAGCATCGCCTCCTCTGCGGCGACTCCACCAACGCGAAGGACCTCGCGCGCCTGCTCGACGGAGCGAGGGCGGACCTCTGCCTCACCGATCCTCCCTACGGCATCGGCGAGAGCTACGAGTCGCACGACGACACGCAGGAGAACCTTCGCCACCTGGTCGATGGATTCTTCGGCCTGGCGCGCGGCGTGTCGGAGGTGGTGCTGCTGACGCCGGGCAACGTCAACCAGCGGCACTACCCGAAGCCCGAGTGGACGCTGGCGTGGTTCGTCCCGGCCGGCGCGGGCAGTGGGCCCTGGGGCTTCTCGTGCTGGCAGCCGGTCCTCGCCTACGGGAAGGACCCGTACCTCGCGGCGGGCAAGGGGCGCAGGCCCGACGCCTTGGTGAAGACGGAGTCCTCGGACCAGTCGCTCGCGCACCCCTGCCCGAAGCCCGTGGGCGTGTGGTCCTGGCTCATGGAGCGGGGGTCCCTCGACGGGGCGCTCGTGCTCGACCCGTTCTCGGGCTCGGGGACCAGCTTCATCGCCGCGGAGCAGACGGGGCGTCGGTGCTGCGCCATAGAGCTCGAGCCCAAGTACGTCCAGGTCGCCATCGAGCGCTGGCAGGGCTTCACCGGACAGAAGGCGGAGAGGGCCTGACCATGACTCGACCGTCCAAGAACGCCGCGCCCGCGACCCGCCTGGAGTGGATGCCCATCGGCCAGCTCCAGGCCGCAAGCCGGAACCCGAAGCAGCACAGCCCCGAGATCGGGACCAGCATCGGTCGCTTCGGCTACGTCGAGCCGATCGTGCTCGACGAGCGCACCGGTCGCATCGTCGCCGGCCACGGCCGCCGCGAGGCCCTGATGGCGATGCGGCAGCGGGGCGACGCACCACCCGCGGGCATCCGCGCCGAGGGCGACGAGTGGTTCGTGCCCGTGCTCCGCGGTTGGGCCTCCCGCTCCGACGCCGAGGCGGAGGCCTACCTGCTCGCCAGCAACAAGCTCACCGAGGCGGGTGGCTGGGACAACCAGATGCTCGCCGAGCTGCTCAAGGAGCTCGGGGCGCAGGACGCGCTCGACGGGGTCGGGTTCACTGCCGAGGAGCTGGAGGCGCTGCTCGGCGAGGCCGGCGGCATCGCCGAAGGCACGGAGGGCCTGACCGATCCGGACGCGGTGCCGGAGGAGCCCACCGAGGAGGAGACCTACGTCAAGGCCGGGGAGCTGTGGGTCCTCGGCAAGCACCGCATCCTATGCGGCGACTCGACCAGAGCGGCGGACATCGCCCGCGTGATGGACGGCGGCAGGGCGCAGCTCTGCTGGACGGATCCCCCCTGGAACGTGGCCTACGGCTCGGCGGCCAACCACCCGAGCTGGAAGAGTCGGCAGATCGCCAACGACGACCTTGGGGAGCGGTTCCCGGAGTTCTGCCAGGCGTTCTGCAGGGGCATCGCCTCGGTCACGCAGCCCGGCGCCATCCTCTATATGGCGATGAGCGCGCAGGAGTGGCCGACCATCCACGCGGCGCTCACCGCCGCCGGCTTCCACTGGTCGTCCACGATCATCTGGGCGAAGGACTCGCTGGTCCTGTCGCGCAAGGACTACCACACGCAATACGAGCCCATCTGGTACGGCTGGAACGCCGAGGGCCCCCGGCTCCACCCGCTCGAGGACCGGCAGCAGAGCGACCTCTGGCAGATCGCCCGCCCGAAGCGCTCGGACGAGCACCCGACCATGAAGCCGGTCGAGCTGGTGGTCCGCTCGGTCAGCAACAGCAGCAAGCCGGGCGAGGTCGTCTACGAGCCGTTCTCGGGCTCGGGGACGACCATCCTCGCCTGCGAGAAGACCGGGCGGCAGTGCCGTGCCATCGAGCTGGAGCCCAAGTACGTCCAGGTGGCCATCGAGCGCTGGCAGGCCTTCACCGGGCAGAAGGCCCAGCGGGGTGGCGCGTGAGCCGGAAGGTTCACTCCGACGGTGAGCAGCGGCCCCCTGCTGCCGCGCTCCGGGCCATCGGTGCCTGGCTCGACGCCAACGGCCTGCGCCGCGTCGCGCTCGTCGAGGCCCTCGGCTCGAGCCAGGTGCACATCTCGCGCCTCTTCGCGGGTGGCGGCTACCTATCGGCGACCCAGAGGCGGGCGTTGGAGAAGTTCACGGGCGGCGCGATCACGGTCGCGATGCTGGAGGGCAAGACGGAGCCGCCCGTGAGGGTGGATACCCAGCGCCGCGCCCCCGTCGGGCCGCGGATTGTGGCGCCGCCTGTGGAGGTCGTGGTCGCCCCCGCCGCGCCGGCGGCCCCGGTGGCGAAGCCGCAAACGACCGAGGAAGCCGAGCGCCTGGTCGATGAGCTCGCGACGAAGGCCATGCCCGCCGCGTTCAAGCTCGTCGTCCAGCAGATGGTCCAGGCGAAGAGCGAGTCGGAGAAGCGGCGCTGCGCAGAGATCCTCATCGAGCAGTTCCGCGGCAAAGCCAAGCAGTACGAGCGGCGCGAGCGGTCGGAGCCGCCGGCGACCGACGCGGAGCTCATCGAAGTCTTCCAGCGAATCGAACTGAACCTCGGAGTCACGAATGCTCGACCCGTCGCGCATGTCCCCGGTGGAGCGGCTGGTGATGGCTATGGGGGCGAAGGCCTTGCATGACGCCCTCACGCCGAAGCAGCGCCTGGCGCTGCGGTACTGCTGGCCGCTCTGGGAGCGTCCCAGCATTCGCCTCGCGCCCCCGCCGCCGCCGAAGCACGAGCCCGGCTACGGGCTCTGGACCGGCCAGCAGGAGCCGGCGGGTGGCTGGGTCTACTGGATCTTCTGCGGCGGGCGTGCCGTCGGGAAGTCGCGCCGCC
>CAZAIE010000758.1:0-4277 GCA_964485035.1 uncultured Myxococcaceae bacterium
CCGCTTCTGGGCGCGGCAGCCCGGCTCGCGCCTGCGCCCGCTACTGTTGGAGCGGCTCTACCCCTGGCTCGCGCGGTCGCCGGTCGCGATGCGGGGCCCGGCCCGCGAGTTCTTCGGCCTCGGGCTCGAGCGTGCGGCGGAGCCGGGCTTCTCCCACGAGCCCCGGTGGCGCAGCGCGGCGGCGTTGCAGCGGCTGTTCTCGAAGGAGCTGAGGGCGCAGCTCGCAGGCCACGACGCGGTGGGCGAGTTGCTCGCCTCGGTCCCGGAGGAGCTCCGCTCCTGGCACCCGCTCGCGCAGGACCAGTGGTTCGAGCTGCGCACCCTCCTCTCGAGCTACCTGCTGTCGTCGCAGGGAGACCGGATGCTCATGGCCCACTCGGTGGAGGGGCGCTTCCCCTTCCTCGACACCGCGGTGATCGACCTCGCGGCCGGGCTCGACCCGTCCCTGAAGCTCCGGGTCCTGGACGAGAAGCACGTCCTCAAGCGTGCCGCCGCGGGCCTGGTCCCCGAGGAGATCCTCGCGCGCAAGAAGCAGCCGTACCGCGCCCCCGACGCGCTGGCGTTCGCGGTCGACTCGCCGGAGTGGGCGATGCAGGTGCTCGCCGCGGACCGCGTGCGCGAAGCGGGGGTGTTCGACCCCGCGGGCGTCGGGCAGCTCTGGGCGAAGTGCCGCGCGCGCGCCCCGGCCGGCCAGCTCTCGAACGCGGACAACATGGCGCTGGTGGGCGTGCTCAGCACCCAGCTCCTCTTCGAGCTGCTCGTCCGTGCGGCCCCCGAAGTCCCCGTCGTCGAGGTTCCCCGGGTCATCGACCGGCTGCGTCAGGAGGAGGCGCCATGAACCCCGCTCCGCTGCTGCAGGACCTGCTCGGCGAGGCTGCCGAGCGGCTCCCGGACAAGGTCGCGCTGGTCGCCGGCGGTGAGCGGCGCACGTATGGATGGATCGAGCAGTCCGCGCGAGCGCTCGCGGCGGCCCTGCGCGCTCGCGGGGTCGAGCGGGGAGACCGGGTCCTGGTGTTCGGCGAGAACTCGGTGGAGGTCGTGGTCTCGTTCTGGGCGGCGTTGCTCGCCGATGCCGTGGCGGTGGTGCTCAGCCCGCAGACGCGGGCGGACAAGCTGGCCTACGTGCTGCGCGACTGCCGCCCCGCCGCGGTGGTGACGCAGGCGCCACTCGCTCGGACTCTCACCAGCGCGGTGGAGGGGACGACGGTCCGCTGCTGCGTGGTCACGGGGGACGCGTCGGCCGAGTCCGCACTCCCCGGCCTGCTCGGGTGGGACGAGGCGCTCGCGGGGCCCACGACGGCTCTGCCCCGACGCAACCTCGACGTGGACCTCGCGGCGCTGGTCTACACCAGCGGCAGCACCGGCGAGCCCAAGGGCGTGATGCTCACCCACCGCAACATGCTCACCGCCGCCGCGTCGATCGGCGGGTACCTGCGCCTCGACGAGGACGAGGTCGTCTTCTGCGCGCTCCCGCTCTCCTTTGACTACGGGCTCTATCAGGTGCTGCTCTCGGCCCAGGTCGGCGCGCGGGTGGTGCTGGAGCGGTCCTTCGCCTTCCCAGTCCAGGCGCTCAAGGTGATCGTCGAGCAGGAGGTCACCGCGCTGCCTGGCGTGCCCACGATGTTCGCGATGCTCGCGGAGCTGAAGGACCTCTCGGCGTGGGACCTCTCACGCATCCGGGTGGTCACCAACACCGCGGCGGCCCTGCCGGTGAAGCACATCCACCTCCTGCAGCGGCTCTTCCCCAGGGCGCGCATCTTCTCGATGTACGGCCTGACCGAGTGCAAGCGCTGCACGTACCTGCCTCCCGAGGACCTGGCGCGCAAGCCCGAGAGCGTGGGCGTGGCCATCCCCAACACCGAGCTGTGGGTCGTGGACGACGAGGACCGGCGGCTCGGCCCGCGGCAGGTGGGGCAGCTCGTCATCCGCGGGGCCACGGTGATGCGCGGCTACTGGGAGAAGCCGGAGGCCACCGCGCGGCGCCTGCGGCCGGGACCGCTGCCGGGCGAGCAGGTGCTCTACACCGGCGACCTCTGCTTCCTCGACGAGGAGGGCTACCTCTACTTCGTGGCCCGCATGGACGACGTCATCAAGTCGCGGGGGGAGAAGGTGGCGCCGAAGGAGGTGGAGTCGGCGCTGGTGGACGTCCCCGGCGTCAAGGAGGCGGCGGTGGTCGGCGTCCCCCACGAGGTCCTCGGCGGGGAGGTGAAGGCGTTCGTGGTGCTCGAGGCGGGCGCGCGGCTCACCCCGAAGGAGCTGCAGCGCGAGTGCCAGCGGCGCCTCGAGCCCTTCAAGGTCCCCAGCGAGGTGGAGCTGGTGGCCGAGCTGCCGCGGACCTCCACCGGCAAGGTCAGGAAGGCGGGGCTGCGATGAACTCCGACCTGCGGCAGCGCGTGCGCGCGTTCCTCCTCACCAACTTCTACGTCCCCGAGGACGAGCCCCTGCGCGACGAGGACTCGCTGCTCGAGCGCGGCATCGTCGACTCCACCGGGGTGCTGGAGGTGGTGTCCTTCCTCGAGGGCGAGTTGGGCGTCGAGGTGGCGGACGAGGACGTGGTCCCGGACAACTTCGGGTCCATCGCCGCTCTCGCGGCCTATGTCGAGCGCAAGCGGTCGAGTTGATTGCCTGCGTCCGGCTTCCGTTCGAACATGCGCCCATGAAGGGCCTCGCGCTGCTCGTCGGCTCCTACCTGCTCTCGACCTTCCTCGCGGTGGTCGCGCTCTTCGGCACGCTCGGGCTCACCTCGCGCTGGGGCGCGGCGCGCGCGGGCGAGGCGATGATGACCATGCTCGCGGTGGACCTGGGCCTCTACGTGCTCTTCGGGGTGGTGCTCGGGCTCTCCTCGCGCCGCGTGGTCGCGGGGACCGGGGGCCGGGTGGCGCTCGGCGTCACCTACGCTGTCCTCTCCCTCGTGACCCTGGGGCTCCTGGCCTTCACCTCGGTGATCGCCTTCAACCGGTAGCCTCACTCCTTCGACGGCGGCGCGCCCTCCACCAGGTCGACGATCGCCGTGGCGCCGTGCCCGTCGGTGTTGCTGGCGAGCTGCAGGTCGCCGCCCAGGCTGAGCAGCAGGCCGCGCGAGATGGCGAGCCCCAGCCCGGTGCCCTTGCCGTACGGCTTGGTGGTGAAGAACGGCTCGAAGGCCCGCCGCAGCACCTCGGCCGACAGCCCCACGCCGTTGTCCATCACCCGGACCCGCACCCGCCCCGCGGCGCGCTCCGCAGTGACCGCCACCTGCCCCAGTCGTCCGGTGGGCATGGCTTGAGCCGCGTTGGCGAGCAGGTTCACGAAGACCTGCACCAGCGGCGTCGCACGGCCCACGACCCAGACGTCCCGCGGGACGGTGGACGAGGGGACGACTGGTCCGCAGGCGGTACGGCTGAGCGCCACGGCGTCGTCCACCACCGCCGCGAGCTGCACCGACTCCGGGGCCTCCGAGCTGGCGGCGAGGCGCCCGGCGTCCAGGAGCTGCCTCACGATGGAGGTGATGCGCTCGATGGCCCGCTGCGCGTCGACCAGCGCCGCGCGGTGCTCGGGCTCCAGCGTCCCGCTCTCGCCCTCTGCGAGCACGAAGCCGACGTTCGCGGCGACCACGCTCGCGGGGTTGTTCACCTCGTGCGCGACCCCCGCGGCGAGCTGCCCCAGCGCCGCCAGCTTCTCCGCGCGCAGCAGCGCCTCCTGCGCGTGGGCCAGCTCCTGCGAGCGCTCGGCGACCTGCTGCTCCAGCGAGCGGCGCAGCCGGTCCAGCTCGCTGGCCTCCGCGGTGAACCGGCCGACGAGCGCGATGGCCCCGACCAGGAGCGGGGCCAGGAACACGGCGTCGAACAGGTAGATGCTCGGGAGGAGCCCGGTGGTCACCGCCACGTCGTGCGCGGCGAAGGCCAGCATCAGGCAGGGCATGGCCAGGTGCAGCCGCGAGTACGGCCTCCCCGCCCGCCAGGCGAGCCAGAACCTTCGGATCACCAGCAGGCCGGTCAGCGCCGTGAGCGAGAAGCAGACCAGGCCGAAGGGGCTGGGTTGGACGTCGTGGTAGGTCCACCCGAGGACACGGTGGGTGCGGATGACGTCGGTGAAGATCAGTCCTGGCACCAAGGCGAGGGCACCGCTGAGCAGGTTCCACATGAGCGCCCAGCGCTCGAAGCGGTCCAGCGCCCGCCGCTCGAAGCCCGCCGCGTACCAGAGCCAGGCGCTGACGTGCACGCTGATGACCGTGAACTGCAGGCGCGAGAGCCAGATCATCAGCCAGGCCGGCGCGTCCAGCGTCGCGGTGAGGTTCG
>CAZAIE010000759.1:0-4262 GCA_964485035.1 uncultured Myxococcaceae bacterium
GTCATAGATGGAGCTTCCTCCCGCCTGGACGTGGAGGATATTGTTGCGGCTGACCACGTTGACCATCCCGCCGCCGTGGCCGAGGCCCGTGTGCGCGCCGGCCGTTTCCTGCTTGCCGGAAGACGCGGGAGGTTGAAGGATGGTGTTGTGGAAGACGTCGATCTCGCGGATCGACTTGGGCTGGCTGCCGATGTTGAGGGTGCCGACCAGGACGTTCCGGGTGACCTCGATCTTCTCCTGGAAGTACTGGCTGGCGAGCCCGAGCGCGTTCCCGGTGCAGTCGTGGAGGTAGTTGCCCCGGAAGGTGTTGCGCTGTCCGTGGTCCTTGTCCTTCATGCAGTCGCCGTCGATGGCGTAGGCCTCGTTGTCCTCGTAGAGCGAGCGGCGCACGTTGTACCAGACCGAGGAGCCGCCGTGATGGTTGGCGCTGTGGTCCCCGTTGAGGCCCGACCCGCGGTCGAAGAGGTCGTGGAAGACGTTGTCCTGGATGACCACGTGCTCGTAGTAGTCGGCGTCCCAGAAGAAGATGAAGGCTGGGTTCTCGGAGACCGACGGGTCGTACAGGTGGTGCAGGTGGTTGCGCCGGAACACGAGCTGGTCCTGGGAGCCGTCCACGTTGAAGCCGCGGTGGCTCGCGTTGAAGATCTCCAGGCCGTCGACGTAGGTCCGCGGCTCGCGCACGTTGATGGTGGTGAGCGCGAGGTCGATGGAGGGCGACTCTCCCGGGTAGGCGATGAGCTGGGTCGTCTTGCCGCCGACGAAGCTGAAGCCTCCGACGTAGCTCCCGCCGCGCACGTACAGCGTGTCGCCAACGGCCCCCTTCCCGAGCGCGGCAGCGAGCGACTTCCAGGGCCGGTCGCGCGACCCGTCGCCCTGGTTGTCGTCGCCCGAAGGCGAAACGAAGCGGAAGCCGGCGGTCGTCACCTGCAGGTCGAATGCCTGCTCCACGGCGCTGCCCGCGGCGTCCTGGACGCGCACCGTCACCGGGAAGGTCTGCCCGTCGAGGGAGACCTCGGGCGTCCAGCGCACCTCGCCGCGGTCCGGGGTGATGGTCATCCCTGTCGGTCCCTTCGGGAGCGTGAAGCGGTACGGGTTCTTGCCTCCTACGACCGCGAGCCGGACCTCGTAGGCGATGCCCGGGTACGCCCGGGGCAGCGGCCAGCTGATGATCTCCGGGGTGGGGCCGATCACCGAGAACGGGAGGACCACCGAGGCGTCTGCGGCGGATGCATCCGGACCGGCGAGTGCACCGGAGTCGGCCGGGCCCACGTCCTTCCCCGCGAGCGCAGCGTCGACGGCCGTCCCCGCATCAGGACCCGCGCCCGCGTCGGCCCCTGGCGCGGCGGACTCGGCGTCAGTGGGCGTTCCCGTGTCGGAGGCCAGCTCGGAGCCGTCCGGGGACGCCGGGTGCTCTCCCAGGGTGCAGCTGGCGAGCGCAAGGGTGAGCAGGAGGGCGTGGCGGGCGCAGGTCATGGGGACTCCGGGAGCGGGTTGCAGGCTCCGAGTCCCCGCCGAGCGCGGGAACGGCTCACCGCCTGCAGCCGATCCGCTCCGAGGCGATGACCACGTCGTCGTAGAGGATGGTGGACTCCTCGGCGACCTGCAGGCCCTGCTTCTGCATCTCGTCGCGCCGCGCCTCCCAGGTGTCGCGCTGGTAGTAGGCGTCGAGGAAAAACTCCTTGAAGAGCACGTCGGCGGAGCTGCGGAAGTCGAAGCCCTCGAAGGGAACCGGGGCGGTGCAGGCGCTCCACGAGCAGCCGCCGGGGTGGAACTGCGCTCGCAGCCAGGTGCCGAGCGGATGGCCGGGGCCGAAGTGGCCGATCTGCTGGTCGTCGAGCCACGCCGTCAGCTCGCCGTTCGACTGGCCCATGTCGTTCGCCCGCGCCGCGAACTCGACGCAGGTCCATCGGCCGCGCGCGATTCCCGAGCCCTGCTCCGGCGGACGGAAGACGTTGCCGTAGTAGTAGGTGACGCCCTGGTCTCCTGCGCAGCCCGGGACCGCGGTGCCGTCGTTGCAGCGGCCGGAGCGCATCTCGTACCAGTACGCGTAGAACTGCAGCGTGCTGTCGGTGTTCGCATCGAAGTCGAACCAGAAGCCCTCGTCGCCCTTGGGGACGGTGTTGGCGAGCCCGCTCGAGTTGAACGTCGGGGTCCCGGCCGCGGTGCGGACCCAGTGGTGCGGGTTGGGCGAGACGTTGGGGAAGCGGGCGTAGAAGCGAACGAACACCGTCGGGGTCCGGCGCGGGAACGAGACGCGCGGCGAGGCGGAGATGTACTGGTCGGCGAGCAGCTGCGCGTGCGTGACCGTGGAGCGCAGGTAGCGCGTCCCGGCGTGGGCCTCGGCGCCCGTCTCGACGAAGAGGTGCTTGGTGTCGGCCTTCGGTGCGCTCCAGCGCCCCCAGCCCTGCTCGAAGTCGTCGTGGAAGAGCACCGCAGGGTCCTTGCCGATGTCCAGATCGCCCGGGTACCGGTCCCGCAGCCACGTGTCGCTGGAGCCGGAGTCAGGGCTCGGAGAGGCGTCCGAACGCGAGGCCGCATCGGGATGACCCGGGCCGCCGTCAGCCGGCGTGGGCGTCGAGGCGTCGGGCTGCCCGGAAGCCGCCGCGTCGCTCGGAGTAGCCGTTCCGGTGTCATCGAGGCAGGGGGAGGCATCGGGCGTGCGCTCGCCCACGTCGCAGCCCGCGAGCGTGAGGAGGCAGAGGGCGACGAACCAGCGAACGGGTCTCATGGTGGCTCCAGACGTCACGGTGCCTCCCTAGTCCCCGCAGAGCGCGGGAACGGCTCAGGGCCAGACGCCGAACTCGAGGCCGAGCTGCGCGCCCCAGGTGAACCAGCCCCAGCGGGTCACCTCGTGTTCGGCGATGAGGACCGCGAACGACCGGGGCGAGGCTCCAGCGTGGAGCCCGAGCGTGAGCCTGACCCGGGCTGCGACCCGCGCCGAGACCAGGACGTCGAGCCTTCCACCACCGGTCCACTGCTCCCGGTGGGCGGCTTCGAAGGGAGCCTCGGCATCGCCCTCGGCGGCGAAGCGCTCGACGAACGCCGCGAGGCCCAGCCCGACCTGCAGCCAGGCTCCTTCGTCGAGGAAGTGGAGTCGTCCGCCGGCAGCGAGCCGTTGCTCGGAGAGCGCAGCGGTGCCCTCGGCAGCCTCGAGGCGCGTCGGGAAGACGGAGGTGTTCCCCTCGAGCTCGAGCGCGAGCCGGCCTGAGAGGCGCAGCCGCATCGCTGCGCCGACAGTGCCCAGCACGGCCCTCGAGCCGACCGCGCCTCCAGCGAGTCCCAACCAGAGACGCGTTGGCTTCTGCTCCGGCTGCTGCGGCTCCGGATGCGGCTCCGGCTCCGGGGGAGAAGCAGGCCGAGGCGGCAGCTCCAGGAACAGGGCGCGGACCGACTCGGCGAGCTTCACCGAGGCCACCTCCGGCGCTCCCGCCTCCTCCGGGCCCAGCTCGCGCGAGCGGATCGTCCCGGTCTGCGGCTCGACGACCCATGCGCCGGCCCGTCCTGATCCGGGAAGGAGGACGACGACGCCCAGTCGATCGGTGTCCCGACGCGCTGCCAGGCGGAGGAGCGCAGCGTCGTCGAGCGGTCCGTCCGGGACGGGCACGACCTCCGGCGAGAAGCCGAGGACCAGCAGCTCGGCCGAGGTGCGGCGGACGACCGCGGGGTCCGCGTCGTCGCAGACCAGCAGCACCGGGGGAGGCGCGGCCATCAGCCAGGCGACCAGCAACCACGCTCCCGTCACGGGAGGACTCCCCTCGCCAGCTCGGCGTGCGGACCCGAGGGGAAGCGGGCGAGGTAGGCGCGCGCGGCGGCACGTGCGGCAGCGAGGTCTCCCGAGGTGCGGTACGCCTCGACCAGCCGCCCCATCGCCTCCGCTGCGAAGTCCCCGTCGGGAGCCTCGGCCAGGTAGAGGTCGAAGTACTGCGTGGAGTCGTGGGCGGGGAACGAGAGCACTCCGAGCGCGAAGGCGGCGCGAGCGGCGGCTGGGGTGGCCGGGAAGCGCTGGCGCGCCGAGCGATACGCGAGCCGGGCCTCGTCCGACCTGCGAGCGAGCCGTGCGACCTCCGCCAGGGCGACGGCCTCGTCCCCCGAGCGCGCGGCGTCGAGCTCCCGCGGGAAGCCCGCCTCCTCGAGGAGCGTCCAGGCCTCTCCGAAGCGACCCTCGCGGGCGAGCTCCTGCCAGCTCTTCTTCGGGGCAGGTGCAGGCTCGGTCGCCAGCTCCGGGACCGGCGTGGGACGGGCGCGCTCGAGCGGCCCAGGCC
>CAZAIE010000760.1:0-4259 GCA_964485035.1 uncultured Myxococcaceae bacterium
CGGCGTCCCGCGCCCGGCCTACCCGCCCGCGGCCACCGGCGACCCGATGCTCCCCGGGGGAAGCTTCGTCC
Organism: uncultured Myxococcaceae bacterium; assembly: GCA_964485035.1. Lineage (GTDB taxonomy): Bacteria > Myxococcota > Myxococcia > Myxococcales > UBA5297 > CAZAIE01. The sequence goes on from CAZAIE010000760.1 coordinate 72, forward strand.
GCGGCCTGACCGGCGCCGTCTTCGTCCCCGTCGACGTGCTGAACGTGACGCCCGACGCCGCGAAGGCCGAGGTGGAGGACGCGCAGGGCAACGAGGCGCCTGCCACCTCGGCCCTGGTGCAGTGCGGCACCACGAAGGAGTGCCCCTGCGACCGCACGACGCTGGCCTGCCTCGCGCTCACGAGCGACTTCTACGCGCCAAACCTCTTCCTGGAGGTCCGCGCCCAGTACACGCTGTACGGCGGCGTCTCCGACGACGAGGGCCAGCCGGTCGAGGCCAGCGCCTCGGTCGATGTCAGCCGCTGGCGGTGGGCCGCCTCGCTCCCGCCCTCCTACCGGGCCTTCGCCCCACCGGCAATCCTCCCGGGCGGATTGGTGGTGGCGCCCGCGAGCAGCGGACCGGTGAGCGGCGGGGCTCACGAAGACCGTGCTCATGGTCTTCGACCCCAGCGGTGCGAAGGTGGACCAGAGCCAGGAACTCGCGGGGACGGCAGCTCGCCTGGCGACGCGCTCGCTCGGCTCCTCCGGTCATCAGATGGCCGTGGTCACCGGCTCGCTCACCGGCGAGGACCTGTACACGGGGGCCTTCACCGGGGCCTCGACTGGGCTCTTCTCGGTCTTCAAGCAGCACAACCTGGGGGGAGCGGGCATCGCGCTGTCGCGGATCGGCGTGGCCTGGCTGGTCCCCGCCGGCGCCAGCGCGCCGGTCCTTGCACTGGCGCACGTCAGGACCAACGACCGCAACGCGCAGCTCAAGAGCTGGGACCCGGCGACCGACGGTTACGTCACCCGGCCCTTTCCCGGCACCCTGCTCTCCCCTTCCCTGCCGGTGGCCGCGGACGGGGCCACGCTGTACGTCGGCGGCTCGGACGGCGGACACGCCCAGTTCAAGTTCCTCCCCTCGGACATCCAGGCCGGCCCCGTCGTCTCGAAGCTGGTCGAGCCCACCACGCACCTCGTCGGCCCGGGCCTGGCCTGGGCCTCGCAGGGCGTGTCCCCGGCGCTCCTCTTCCAGCCCGGGCTCGCGGGCGACTCGCTGGGGGCGCACGTGGTGGGTCTGCTGGGGACCTTCGAGGGTCCGTTGGCCGTCCTGCCCAACGCCATCTGGCCCGGGAAGTGGGGCCAGAACGGCGCGACGCTCTTCTCCTTCTCTGCCGGGGTTCCGACGGGTGGGGTCGTGGCCCAGGGCGATACGCTCTACCTGGTCGCCCCCAGCATGAACGCGGTGGGGACCTTCGAGGTGCTGCGCCGTACCTCCCAGGCCGTGGCCTGGACGAACTGGAACCTCCCCGGAGTCCCCGTTGCCGAGCCGGCCCTCGACTGCCTGCGAGGGAGCACGGCCACCCTGGGCGTCCTCTACGTCCCCTTGGCGGACGGCAGGCTCGTGGCCCTGGTCGTCGACGAGCCGGGGCTCTCCAAGGACGCACCCTGGCCGCAGCTCGGGCGCGACCCGGGAAGGAGCTTCGACTCCTCGGTCCCGCTCACCTGTCCCTGAGCCCGCAGCCGATTCGGTGGGGCACCAACTATCGGGCGGACGAGAAAGCGGATGGGTCCGGCGAGTTGGGCTAGGCTCCTGGCACCTTGGCCGCCGCTTTCCCCCACCTCGCGCTCGCGCTCCTCGTCGCCGCGGCCGGCCGGCCCGCGAAGCCCGCGCTGCCCCCCGGCCCCGCGTCGGTCGAGGCGCTGCCCGCCAAGATCGCCCGACCCCACAAGGACGCCTGGTTCGTCAGCGACGTGCACCAACGCCATGCCGGGAAGATCGTCTTCTCCGGCCAGCTCATCGACCCACCCAAGGAGCCGGAGAGCCAGTTCCGCAGCACCTTCTCCCGCGCCGAGCGCCTCTACGCCCGCGTCTACCTCGACCGCTCGCTGCCCAACACCCCGGTCGCGGTCCCGGGCCTGCGCGCCATCTACCCGGCCGAGGCGGCGCACTTCATCCGTATGTTCGTGGACGGCAAGCCCTTCGACGGCGGCGCCGGCATCCTCCACGGCGCCAGCCACGTCTCCTCCTCCGCGGCCGAGGACAAGCAGCTCACCACCTGGCGCGCCGACCTCTCCCCTGCCCTCGACCCGGGCGAGTCGCCCACCGAACTCTCCATCGCCTGGGCCCGCGCGGTGAACAAGCTCAAGCCGGGCAAGCGCCGCGTCCGCCTGGAGCTGTGGGGCGGCGACCTGCAGCAGCACACCAAGAGCCCCCGCGCCGTGGGCGAACTCACCCTGAACGTGGGCAAGGCCGACTTCATCGGCTGCGGCCGGCCGGCCCCGCTGGAGGCCTACAAGGGCACCGACAAGGAGACCCTCCGCGCCGACGCGAAGCGGCTCTTCTCCACCGCCGAGCCCCCGTTCGAGGCCGAGCGGGTGGTCATCCTCAAGGCCTGGTCGCAGCGGCTGCAGCCGGGGGTGCGCTTCCTGCTCGTCGCCGGCCGCGCCGCCGACCCCGACGGCGACCGGGTGTGCGAGTGGCGGGTGATGCAGCTGCGCCAGGCCGGCGGCCGCGGCGCCTGGCGCGCCACCCGCCGCGTGGACTGCGTCATGCCCGAGTGCGTCCCGGTGGTCGCGAACTGCGACTGACCGGAAGGCGGACCGTCCGCGGATTGTCCACCGACGGTCGCTGAGGCCCGACTCACCAGACCGCGAAACCCGTGCATCGGCCTGGCGCGGGCCATGCCCCCCGAATCTGCGTCCTCTGCGTGCACGTCTCCGATTCACCTCGGGTCCTGGCGTCGTACGCCATCCGGTCATCCCCGCCTCGGAGTTCCCCTGCGTCCGCTGCACCTGCGCCGCCTCTTGCCCGCCTCGCCCTCCTCTGCGAGCTTGGCCGCGTGAGCGACCCCGAGACTGGCGACCGGCTGCTGCGCTCCGTCTGCGCGCGCCCCGACGACGACGACCTCCGCCGCATCTGGGCGGACTGGCTGCTGGAGCACGGCGACCCGCGCGGCGAGTTCGTGCAGTTGCAGTCCGCTCCCCTCCCCCTCCAGACCGGCGCCACCCTCGCCCGCGAGCGGGAGCTGCTGGATGCCCACTGGGAGCGCTGGCTCGGACCGCTCTCTTCGCGCGTCGGCTACCACGAGTGGGACCGCGGGCTGCTCGTGGGCTGCACCCTGCGCTACCCGCCGGCCACGTGGCTGCGCGAGAACGTCGGCCATCCTCTCTGGGCCGCGCTGCGCTCGCTCTGGCTGGAGAACTGGTGGGGCGAGGACGCGACCCCGGCGGAGATCGCGGCGTTCGTCGCTGGCCTCCCCGCACTCCAGCACCTCGGCGGCGTGACCCCGCCGCTGCTCGAGGCGCTCGTCAGTCGTGCGCCGCGGCTCGGCTCGCTCGACCTGCAGCAGCGCGAGCACTACCGGCACCAGCGGACGCACGTCTTCGACGCCACGACAGCGGCGACGCTGGAGGCGCTTCCCGCGCTGCGCCACCTCGGCCTCGGGCTCCACCGCGACGCGTCCCCGTCAGGGCTTGGCTGGCTGTGGGAGTCGCCGCTCCTCGCCAGGGTGCGCACGGTGGACCTGCAGGTCTTCTCCTCCCCGGTGGACTGGTACGCGCCGCTCGTGGCCATCGACCCGCCCCTGGACGAGCTGGGCTTCTCCTTCGACCACGGACGGACCGGTTGGTCGCTGACCTTCTCCAGGGACGCGGAGGGCGCCTGGTCCTGCCTGCGCTGCGAGCTGCTGGCCGGCACCCATGCTGGGACTTTCTCCCTGCGCTGGCTGGCGGATCTTCTCCGCGCGCTGCCGCGCGACTGCCTCACCCGCGTCGTGGTCGACCCCTTCCCTCCCACCGCCGAGGAGGTGCACGCGCTCGACGAGGCCCTCCCCTTCCAGCCCCGCGTCGGCCGGCTGGAGGTGTCGCGCGCGCCGCTGCGGCGGTCGGTCCTCTACCGGCGGCTGCCCAAGGTCCGCTCGCGCGCGACTTGACCCCACCCCGGGCGCGACGTACCTGCGGGGCATGGACCACCTCGCGCCGGCCTCACCCCACGACACCATCGTCGCTCTGGCGACCGGGGCCGCGCCCGCGGGCGTGGCCATCGTCAGGCTCTCCGGCGCGCGGGCCGTCGAGGTGGCCTCGCGGCTCGCGCCGTTGTCCGACCCGCTCCCAGTGCGGCACGCGTTCCTCGCGCCGCTCGCAGACCCCGCCAGCGGCGCGCCGCTCGACGAGGCGCTGGTGCTCTACTTCCGCGCCCCGGCATCCT
>CAZAIE010000761.1:0-4259 GCA_964485035.1 uncultured Myxococcaceae bacterium
GTGGCACGGCCGACCCGGCCGCGGGGTGGGGACTGGCCGCGCCCCTCCTCCACGACTGCGTCAAGGCGCGCCCAGTCCCCACCCCGCGGCCGGGTCGGCCGTGCCACATCGCCGGAACACCGGCACCTTCCTGCTCGGGTGGCGCAACCATCGGCAGACGCACCGCTTTGAGAGAGCGGATGTTGCGGGTTCGAATCCCGCCCCGAGCACTGATCCCGTTGTTCCTGACGCCTGCGTGGCGCAACCGGTCGACGCAGCCGCCTCAAGAGCGGCCGAGTGCAGGTTCGAATCCTGCCGCAGGCACAGCGCAGCACCCTGGAGGGCCATCGCCGAAGGCCGGCGGCCCGGTTGGAAACCGACGCGTCCGCGCAAGCGGATGGGGTTCGAGTCCCCTGCCCTCCGCTCGTCAGCCCGTGTACACCTCGTCCTGCTCGATGCGGGAGAGGATCCACTCGAACTCGCCGCTGGTCACCTTGGCCTGGCAGTACTCGCAGTGGCCGGCCTGGCTGACCTTCTGCGGCGCGCCGCAGTTGGGGCACTTCTTCTCCGCGCTGGGACGGCCCTTGCGGCCGACGCCGCGGATGAAGGTCCAGTACTCGCTGAAGCGCGTGGGCCGGGTCCGGCTCCCGCGCACGAGCTTGCCGTCCTCGGTGGTCACGTAGTCGAGACAGGAGGCGAAGAGGCGCACGGTGATGGCGTCGTAGTAGGCGTCCGAGTCCACCGCCGCGACCTCGAAGCCCAGGACCTGCACCTGCTCGATGACGTTGCGCACGCCCTGCTTCTTGAACCCGTCGATCCAGTACTGCTGGGCATGGAAGAGCGCGTCGCTCACGTAGGGGCGCGCCCGGGCCCAGTCGCGCTCGGACCAGGCGGCCTGCAGCTCCAGGAACACCAGTTCGGCCCGGGCGCGGAGCGCCGCGACGTCGAACGCCGGGTCCCGCGCCACGAGCGCGTCCAGGCGCTGCTCGGCGTCGGGGGCACGCAAGGTGGGCAGGTCGGTGCCCTGCTCGACGCCGCCACCGCCGCTCTGCGGCACGCGCTGCTCGCGCTGCAGGACCTGCACCGAGTCCACGCGCCAGTCGAACGCCCCGGTGTCCACGACCTGGTTGCAGTAGGAGCAGGTGCTCCCGCGCAGCGCGGTGAGCGCCGCCCCGCAGCTCGGACAGCCGATGACCCGCGCCTTCTCCGGTGGCCGCGAGCGTGCGCCCTGGGGCCGCGAGAGCTGCCAGACCTCGACCACGTAGAGCCCCAGCGACTTCTCGCCGCGCAGTTCCTCGAGGTTGCTCTCGAAGCGGACCGTGGCCCGCACCGCGCTCGCGCCAGGCTCGGTGCCGGTCACACGGACCACCTTCATCGCCCCCACCACCACGCTGCGGACGCCGGTGAGCCCTGGCGCGAGGGGGTGGAACGACGCGCGCGCCGCCGGGGTGAAGTACGGCGCCAGCTGCTCCAGCCGGCCCGCCCCGCGGGCCTCGTGGGCCTCGCTGTAGAGCGCGTAGAGGAAGTCCTCGAACAGGACCGCGGAGAACTGCGGGTCGAGTGCGCGCAGCGCGGCCCAGTCGCGGCGGACGCCCCGCCGCGCCGCCGCCGGCTCCCAGCCCGAAGCCTGCGAAGGTGTGGTGGACCACTCGGACTGCTTCGCGCGCCGGGAGTGCTTCACCACGAGGTAGACGATGACCACCAGCGTGACCGGCACCCCGACCTCCGGCCACTCGATGCAGAGCCGGATGCAGAAGAGGATGAGCCCGAAGTCGTCGCTCCCCGAGTCGCCGGAGCCGGAGAAGGACTCGCCGCCGCCGACCCGGGCCCAGGCCACCGTCTGCAGCGCCACCACGGCCACGATCGACAGCAGCGCGGCGAGGGCAAGGGGATGGCGGGCCAGCCATCGGGAGCGCCGCCTCATGAGTCCACGACCTCGTCCGGAAGCTCGTTGACGTCCCCGGCCTGGCGGGGGTGGGCAGCCCCGAGCGGCTGGCCCAGCGCCCGCAGCGCGGCGACGAAGCCGGGATAGTCCAGGCGACGCACCGCGGACTGGAGCGCCTGAACCGCGCGCGGCCAGCCCTCGCCCATCGCCGCGAGGTCCACCCCGGCGTCGGGGACGACCACCGCCTCGCGCTCGAACATGGAGACGTAGACCAGCACGCCCCAGCGCCCGGAGGTCCGCGTGACGCCCAGCTCGACGAGGGCCGCGCGCGCCGCCCGCTGGACCGCCTCACGCCGGCGCGAGGCCGGGGTCAGCGCCCGTCGCAGCGCCGGGGTCCAGCTGCAGACCAGCGCCCCCAGCCCGAAGCCCACCACCAGGTCGACCAGCAGCGCCCAGGGGCGGAAGGCCACCGGGAGGGCGAGCGCGACGGCGACCAGCAGGAGCGCCAGCGCGGCGCCGAAGCCGAGGTCCGCGGCGCGGTACCACCCGCTCTCCCGCCTCACCGCGACCACCACCTCGGCCGCCGTCTGCCGCTCGATCTCCTGCACCGCGGCCGTCGCCTCCCGCTGGGCGACGGGGTCCCAGAACGCGCGCTCGCTCATTCGCTCCTCGGGTTCACTGCACCTTCCAGGTGGTGGGAGGGACGTAGTACGCGAGCTCGGACCGGTCCGCGATCGACAGGCTCGACGCGCCCGACCGCAGAGTGCCGCCGAGGGTCGGGACCACACGGTACCTGGCCTGGAAGACCTGGCCCGGCTCACGCGGCGCGAGCTCGAAGGTCACCGCGCCGTCCTCGGTGCGGAAGCTGGTCACCACACCGCTCGAGACCAGGGCGTCGAGGCTGGGGCGGTCGGGCTGGACGCCGGCCGGAAGGGCGTGGCGCAGGCGCAGCGGCTTGCCCGAGGGCGCGGAGGCCTCGAGGCTCACCTCGGCGCCCAGGCCCACCTTCAGCTCCGGCGGGACGTTGGTGACCAGCTCGAGTCCCTGCGTGGCGTCCTGCTTCTCCCAGGGCACGTAGGTCATGAGCGTGAGCGCGTAGCCCAGGCCCGGGACCGCGGGCTCGGCGGCGATGGTCCAGGTGTGCTTGCCGGCGGCCCCGGCGGCGGGCGCCTCGAGCGAGAGCACGTCCTTGAGCTGCGCCGCGTCGAAGGTGCCGTCCTTCACCGGCTTGCCGTCCATCGCCAGGGTGATCTTCACCTGCTTGGGGAGCGGCTCCTTGAAGGTCGCGAGGATGGCGCGGAGCGCGTGGAGGTTCGTCTGCCCGTCGCCCCAGCCCCAGGACGCCGAGTAGCGCGCGAGCACGTACGCCGCGAGGTCCGCGCGCCAGGTCGCCTTGGAGTCGCCCTCCAGGGCCAGCACCGCGAGGGCCGTGGCCTCGACCTCGGAGGGGACCGTCCCGTCGCCGCGAACCACGCCCTCCTCGACCGGCAGGGCTCGAGTTCCGTCCGGCTGGGCCTTCACCGCCTCGCGCACGCGGGTGCGCAGCTTTTCGGCGATGGTGCCCTCGACCGCACCGCTCGCGAGGATGGCCGCCGCGGTGTACGCGTCGGGGACCATCTCCACGTTGCGCTCGAACGCGCCCGAGGCGCGCAGGCTGGCGCCGACTGCGCGCTGACGGCCCCGCGTACTGCCGTCGCTGCCCACGCGAACCGCGCGGACGCAATCGGCGGTGACGACCAGCAGCCGCTGCAGGGTCCAGCCGTTGCCGCCGCTGAACGTCCCGTCCGGCCGCTGGGACTGGGCGAGCTGCTCTGCCAGCCGCTCGGCAAGGCGCGAGAGCACGGGGTTGTCCCGATGCAGGAGCGCCGCCTCGGTCATCAGCGCCGCCTGCTCCACCGCCGGGCGGCGGGCGTGGCGGATGACGCGCTGTCCCGAGACCACCGCGAGGTTGCGCAGCGCGAGCGGGTCGGCCTCGCTGCCCAGCGACTTGAGCAGGGTGTCCGCGCGTCCCGAGAGAAGGAGCGAGTAGGAGTCTTCGGCGACGCCGGAGCGGAAGAGGGACGCCGCGAGCTCGGAGCGCAGGAGCGCAAGCGCGCCCGGGTAGACGGTGAGCCGCACCTGGGCGCTGTCGGACTCGAGGTTCGCGGGCGCCTCCAGCTCCACCTCGCGCGGGGCGGCGAGCGTTCCGCCGCGGCGCAGCTCCACCAGCTTCCCAGCGGGCTGCACCGGGATGGCGCGGCGGACGGAGTCGGTGGAGCCGAGGGTGGCCTTGAGCGAGACCTCGCCCGGGCGCTCGGCCTTGAGGGTCGCGTACTCGACCACGCTGCCCGACGCGGGCACGCCGAGCGTCTTGGGCTTGTAGTCGAGCTTCCCGTACTCGGCCTCGACCGCGAAG
>CAZAIE010000762.1:0-4255 GCA_964485035.1 uncultured Myxococcaceae bacterium
GCACGCCGAGGGCAAGGGCTTCGGCTCCACCGAGGCGGCCCGCGGCGCGCTGAGGGCGGTCTCCTCCTTCAGCTCCAGGAAGCCGGGAGCACCGGTGAGCGCAGTGAGCAGGCGCCGGTTCAGCGCCGTCGCCGCCGGGCTGCGCTCCTCGGGCCGCACCGTCACCACCAGCTTGAAGAGGCTCGCGAAGAGGTCCTCGACCAGCGCCGGGAAGAAGGGCAGTAGCCGCCCGCCTCGCTCCAGCAACTCCGCCGCCTCGGGAATCTGGCCCAGCGCCGCCGCGAAGGCCTCGCGGTCGTACACGTCGGTCGCGACCAGGCGGGGGTCGAGCATCAGTGCGTCTGGGGCGACGGCTCCTCGTCGCCCTCCGCCTCGTCGGAGAGGAGCCGGTGCACCAGGGCGCGGACCTCGTCGCGGTTCCCGCGGATCCGGTCCGCACGTCGTCCCCGCTCGACCGCCTCGCGCGCGAGCCCGTCGAGCCTGCGCCCCAGGTCGTGGAGCTTCGCCAGCAGCTCGGTGCGCCCGGGGCCCCCCGCGGGCTCGGCGGCGGCCAGGTCGGCGAGCTCCCGGGCCTGGAAGAGCAGCCGCTGCGCCTCCTCGTCCTGCCCCGAGACCAGCGCCGCCAGGGCCTGTTGCACCTCCGGCCGCTCGTCCGGGTCGCGCCAGAGCACGTGCTCGAGGATCGCGAGGTCGGCGCTCTCGCAGGCGTCCCGGCCGTCCAGGGCCGCGCGCGCCCGGAGCAGCTCCAGCGACTGCCGGTAGCGCCGGTCCGAGGCGACGATGCCCTTCCCGTTGAGCACCCGTCGCAGCTCGAGCAGGTCGCGGCGCACCGCCTCGGGCACGCTCACCCCGCTGGCCCGAGCCTGCAGCGCCTCGAGCTCGGCGAGCGTCAGCGTCGTGCCCTTCGCGGGGGCGCCCGGCTCCAGGGCGAGCAGCCGCAGGAAGAGGAAGTCCTCGCGCAGGTAGTCCACGTCGAAGCGGAGCAGGAACCGGTCCGAGAGCGCGAGCAGCTCGTCCTCCTCGGGCAGCTCGTTCGCCGCGCCGACCAGCGTGACCAGCGGCGCGTCCTCCGGGCCGTCGCCGCCGTGGTAGCGGCGCTCGTTCATGAGCGAGAGGAGCGTGTTGAGGATGGCCGACGAGGCCTTGAACACCTCGTCGAGGAAGGCCACGTGCGCGCGCGGGAGCTTCCCGTCGGTCACCCGGGTGTAGCGGTCCTCCTCCAGCGCCTTGAGGGAGACGGGGCCGAAGAGCTCCTCCGGGGTGGTGAAGCGCGTGAGCAGCCACTGGAAGTAGCGGGCGCCCTCGACGCGCCGGCAGACCTCGTGGGCCAGCTCGCTCTTGCCGGTGCCCGGCGGGCCGAGGACCAGCACGTGCGCCCGCGCCACCAGGGCGCAGAGCAGCCCATCGATCACCGGCTCGCGCTCCAGGAAGCGCCCGGCGAGCTCGCGCCTCAAGTCCCGCAGCCTCGTCGACTGATCCATCCCGCCTCCCAGAGCTACTGCGAGAGGAGGCTCTTCACCGAGAGCTGCTCGCGGTGCACCTCCTCCCCTTCGTAGGTGACCACCAGCGTGTACGTCCCGGGCGAGAGGCCCACCTCGGTGCGGATGACCGAGCTGCAGTGGCACCGACAGGGCGCCCCCTCCAGTCGCTCCGCCACGGTGATCATCCCCTGCTCGACCTTCGTCTCGACCCGGGCCGCAAGGCAGCAGGCGTGGTCCAGCTCGTGGGCCACGGTGATCCCCAACCCGGTGAGGGTGGTGGTGATGGGAGGCCTCATGGGCTCCGAGGCGCTGCGCGTGCCCGACCGCACCGGGAAGCGCGTCGCCGCCTCCTCGGACGCCTGGGCGAGACAGCCCTCGAGGCTCACCCGCGACGTGCCCGCCGCCGCGGGCGCCTCGTCGGCCCTCGGCCCCGGTGCAGGAGCCGCGGAAGACGCGGGCCCTGCGGTGGTGGGAGTCGCACACCCCGCCCCGAGCAGGACGACGACCAGCGCGAGGCGGCTCACAGCGTGCCTCCCGCAGAGACGTAGTCACCGTTGCCCGCGATGTCCTGGACGGTGAGGTTCAGGTAGACCTGCGTCCCCGGGTTCAGCGAGTAGAAGAGGAAGTCCAGGTCCTGCCGGGGGTCCAGCGCCGTCTCCATCGCGTAGGCCCACTGCAGGCTCCCGCCGGAGCCCATGACCTGCAGCAGCGTGCTCACCGTCGAGCCCGCGGCGGGGGTGAACTCGCCCCACGCCTCGCCGACCTGGGCGTAGAAGGTGCGCGAGCGCTCGTTCCCCGACGAGTCGAGCAGCAGCATGAGGAAGACGATCTGCTCGACGCCGCCGTAGCGGTAGCCGAACGGGACCATCAGCAGGAGTCCTCCGTCCGCGGTGCGCGAGGCGCTCAGGTAGGCGTAGTCCTCCTTCGTCCCCTGCTTCACCCCCATGACGGTGATGTCCCAGCTCCCGGTGACGGTCCCCGAGCCGTCGACCTCGCCGGGGTTGTCGCCAAGGAGGATGACGGTGCCCTCGCTGACGAGGCCATAGGTCGCGGTGATCTTCGCGAGGTTGTCGGCGCCGCCCGGCGCGAGCTGCCCGCGGATGAAGAGGCTGCCGCTGGCCGCGGTGAGCACGCCGGCGTGGTTGGGGTTGGTGAAGGTCGGCCGCGTGCCGCTGGAGCCCGCCTGGAAGTAGGCCTTGAGGAAGGCCCGCCAGCCGTCGACGTCGTCCACCTGATCGTAGTCGCCGTTGTACACGCTCTGCATGGGCGGGAAGTAGATGGAGAGGCCGGTGGCGCGGCGGTAGACCGGGCCCTCCACGGAGTCCACCACCAGCGGGGCGAGGGCGCTGCGGACGTCGGCCGCCGCGGGCGCATCCGCCGAGAGCCGGTCGGCCAGGTCGCCCAGGTCGACCATGTTGGTCGAGCGGCGGGGGTCGGGGTTCTTGGCGAACTCGACGCTCGCCCCGCGCGCCCGGGCAGCCTTCGCCGGCATCCCCGCCACGCTCAGCGCGTTGCCCAGCCGGTCCACCGCGGTCCGCACCGCCTCGATGCGGGAGAGGTCGAGCAGCGAGAGCGTGACCGTGTCCGAGGTCTTCGCGGCCTGGGCCTGCGCGTAGTACCCCCGGACGAGCTGCTTGCCCAGGTCCACCGCGGAGACGCCGGTCGAGTCCGCGAGCACCTGGAAGCTGCGGTAGTCCCAGCCGTGGCCGGGCTCCACCTCCTCGGAGGCGAGCAGGTAGTCGGCATACGGACGGAAGGCGAGCGCGGTCTCGTAGGTGGCCATGAGACAGGCGTCGAAGCCCACCAGCGCGAACCGGGAGATGCCCGCCTGCTGCATCCCACTGGCCATGCCCTGCTTCATCTGCTTCAGGGTGAGGCCGGTCTTGCCGGCGCTGTAGTCCACGCCGTACTGCGGCCACGCGCCGCCGTGGTCCCAGAGCACCAGCATGTAGTGGTCCGCGGGGGCCTTGCGCGCCGCCCAGGCGATGAAGTCGGAGAGGGCGCTGGACGAGCCCATGTCCACCGGCCCCAGGTCGTCGAGCTCCTCGAGCGTGCCGGGGAGCACCTTCACCCGCTTCGCGCCGTACCAGTTGCCCAGCCCGCCCACCGGGTCCTCGGACTCGCCGCGGGCGCGGTCCACCTGGGCCAGGAAGGTGACCTTCCCGTTCGAGCCGACCGCCATCATCTCCTCGAGGTCGCCCAGCGCCGCCGGCTCGAGGTCGTTGTCGCCCAGGAGGTACACCATCACCGTCCAGGAGCCGGCCTCGGGAGTGGGGTCGTCGATGGGGAAGGGACAGCCGGAGAAGAGCGACAGCACGAGCAACGAGAGCAGCGAGCGGCGGAGCATGGTTCCCCTCCTCGAGCCTGGAAGCCGGCGAGGACGTTGAGGTAGCGGCCGGGGCGGCCGGGTGTCAAGGCGGGGACGGCGGTTCGAGCCGACACCGTGGCTTGCGCAACGGTCGGGGTTTGGGCTGGGATGCCGATCCTGGAGGCCCCATGGACGCGCAGAAGCTGATCCAGGACCTGCGACTCTCGCCCCACCCGGAGGGAGGTTTCTACCGGGAGACGTTTCGCAGCACCCAGGTGGTGACGCTGGGGGACGGGCGGGTGCGGACCGCGGGCACGGCGATCTACTTCCTCTTGCGCGAGGGGGAGTTCAGCACCTTCCACCGCATCCCCGCCTGCGAGGTCTGGCATCACTACGAAGGGGCGCCGGTGCGGCTGCACCAGCTCGGGGTGGGGACGGTGCGGCTGGACGCGCAGAACCCACAGGC
>CAZAIE010000763.1:0-4247 GCA_964485035.1 uncultured Myxococcaceae bacterium
GCCTCCCTGCGGCCGCGTCCAGGTCACGCCGGAGGGCATTTCGCGCTCGAGCGCGGCGAGCATCGCGTCGCGCCACTCGAGGTACCGCGCGCGGATCGCCGCGAGGTTTCCGTCCAAGCCCTCCTCCTCGACGAAGCGTGCGACCAGGACCTGATCGAGCGTCGAGGTGTGCAGGTCGGCGCCCTGCTTGAGCATCACCAGCTTGTCGAGGAAGACGCGCGGCGCCGCGACCCAGCCCACCCGAAGCCCCGGACAGAGCACCTTCGAGAACGTCCCCAGCCCGAGCACCAGGCCGCTCTCGTCCAGCGCCTGCATCGAGGCGACGTCCTCGCCCTCGAAGCGCACCTCGCCGTAGGGGTTGTCCTCCACCAGCGGCACCCCGAAGCGCTGCAGCACGGCGAGCACCTCCCGCCTCCGCGCGAGCGACCAGGTCCGTCCGGTGGGGTTCTGGAAGTTGGGGATGGCGTAGACCAGCTTCACCTTCGGCGTGCGCACCAGCGCCCGGGCCAGCGCATCCGGGTCCATCCCCTGCTCGTCGGTGGGCACCTCCACCCAGCGCGGGCGCAGCACGTTCCACGCGGTGATCGCCCCGAGATAGGTCGGGCTCTCGCACAGCACCGCGTCCCCCTCGTCGAGGAAGAGCTTGCCCACCAGGTCCAGCCCCTGCTGCGAGCCGGTGGTCACCAGCACCTCCTCGGGCACGAGCTGCGTCCCCCAGCGCAGGTTCGAGCGCTCGGCGATCGCCCGGCGCAGCGAGGGGTCGCCCTCGGTCGTGGAGTACTGCAGGGCCCGCGCGCCCTCCTCCCGGATCACACGCTCGGCGAGGCGCGCGAGCGTGGTGGTGGGGAACAGCTCGGGCGCGGGCAGGCCTCCGGCGAAGGAGATGACCTCCGGCCGGCTGGTGACCTTGAGGATCTCCCGGATCTCCGACGCGCGCACGACGCCCATCCTGGCGGCGAACTCCACTCCCATGGCTCTGCTCCTCTCCGGCCGTCAGGTGATGGGCCGGGTCTCGCTCCCCGCGACGGCGCGGGGCTCCTTCTCTGCTGCCACCGACTCCAACGCGCGGGCGAGGCGTTCGATGCCCGGGCGGATCTGCCGCAGCGGTGGGTAGCTGAAGTTCAGCCGCAGGTGGTGCTCGCCCGTCCCCTCGCCGATGAGACAGGCCTCGCCAGGGAGGTAGGAGACCCGCTCGCGCGCCGCGCGGGACAGGAGGCGGCTCGAGGAGACGCGCGCCGGGAAGCTGCACCACACGTAGAAGCCGCCTGCGGGCCGGGCCCACTTCAGTCCCCGCGGACGCACCTCGAGCAGCGCGTCGAGCATGGCCTTGCGCTTGGCGGCGTAGGCCTTGCGCACCTTCTCCACGTGGGGCGCCCAGTGCCCCTCGCGCAGGAAACCGTCCACGAGCCACTGGCCGAGGGTCCCCGAGTGCAGGTCGATGGCCTGCTTCGCGAGCGCCAGCGTTCGCAGGAACGGCCGCGGGGCCACGACCCAGCCGATGCGCAGCCCGGGGAAGAGCACCTTGGAGATGGAGCTGAGGTGGATGACGTAGCCCGCCGTGTCGAGCGAGCGGAGCGAGGGCAGCGCCTCTCCCTCGTAGCGCAGCTCCGAGTACAGGTCGTCCTCCACCACCGGGACCTGGTAGCGGTAGGCCAGCTCCAAGAGGCGCTTGCGGCGGGCGAGCGAGAGGCTGGTCCCGGAAGGGTTCTGGAAGGTGGGCAGCGTGTAGATGAACTTGGGCCGGTGCCGCCCGAGCAGCTCCTCCAGCGCGTCCACCTGCATCCCCTCGGCGTCGACCGGGACCGGGAGCAGGCGCGCCTGGGCGTGGCGGAAGATCTCCAAGGCCCCGAAGAACGTCGGCTGCTCGACGACCACCGGATCGCCCGGGTCCAGCAGGACGCGGGCGAGCAGGTCCAGCCCCTGCTGCGAGCCGGTGGTCACCAGCACCTCGTCGGCCTCGCACGCGACGCCGCGGGTGGCCATGAGCTGGGCCAGCGACTCGCGCAGCGGACCGATGCCCTCGGTCGGCGAGTGGAGCAGCGCCTGCGCCCCGCGGTCGGCGAGCAGCCGGTCCTGGAGCTCGCGCACGGCGGTGACGGGGAGCAGGTCCGGCGCGGGCAGTCCCACCGAGAGCGGGATGACATCGGGGACCGAGCCCAGCTCGAGCAGGTCGCGGATGATCGGCTCGGGCTCGGCCCCGGCAGTCCGCCGGGTGATCTGCCGGAAGCTGAAGGGCTGGACGGGTCCGCTGGCCCGCGCCCCGAAGCGCTGGGGCAGGACCACCGTGCCGCGACCGACGTGGGCGTCGACCAGGCCATCGGCCTTCAGCTCGGCGTAGGCGGCGAGGACCGTCGAGCGGTTCAGGCCCAGCGTCTTCGCCAGCTCGCGCTCGGTGGACAACCGGTGACCTTCGGGGAGGACGCCCGAGGCGATCTGCTCGCGCAGCTGCGCGGCGATCTGCTGGTAGACCGGAGTGACGCCCCGACGATCGATCCGCAGCTTCATGGGTGCCCACCAAAGGCCAGCCAATCACCGCGATTGGCTGGTTGGTCGCCAGAGTGCTCGCGCGCAATCCGACACGCAACAGCCAGCGATGGCCAGCCAATGCGAGCCAAGTCAGACCGGCCAAGCCGTGGAGGCAGCGCAGGGGCGCGCAAGAGCCCGCCGAAGGGCGGGCTTCGGAAACTCACCCGCGGCTTCAGCCGCCGGGCCGTTCGGTCCCAGCCAACGGGCGCTCACTTCCTCCCCGCCGCCACCTCGGCGAAGAAGTCGTTCCCCTTGTCGTCCACCAGGATGAACGCCGGGAAGTCCACGACCTCGATCCGGTAGACCGCCTCCATCCCCAGCTCGGGGAACTCCAGGACCTCGACCTTCTTGATGTGCTCCTGGGCGAGCAGCGCGGCCGGTCCGCCGATGGACCCGAGGTAGAACCCGCCGTGCTTCTTGCACGCGTCGGTCACCTGCTTGCTGCGGTTCCCCTTGGCGAGCATCACCAGCGAGGCGCCCTCGGCCTGGAAGGCGTCCACGTACGAGTCCATGCGCCCGGCCGTGGTCGGCCCGAACGAGCCGGAGGGCATGCCCTTCGGCGTCTTCGCGGGGCCGGCGTAGTAGACGGGGTGGTCCTTGAGGTACTGCGGCAGACCCTGCCCCGCATCGAGGCGCTCCTTGAGCTTCGCGTGCGCCATGTCGCGCGCGACCACGATGGTCCCGGTCAGCGCGACCTGCGTGGTGATCCGGTGGCGTGAGAGCTCCGCGAGGATCTCCTTCATCGGCCGCGAGAGATCGATCTTCACGATGCCCTGCTCGCGGCGCTGCCGGAGCTTCTCGGGAATCAGCCGCCCGGGGTTGCGCTCCAGCTCCTCGAGCCAGATGCCGTCGCGGTCGATCTTCGCCTTCACGTTGCGGTCCGCCGAGCAGGACACCCCCATGCCGATGGGACACGAGGCGCCGTGGCGCGGCAGCCGGATGACCCGGACGTCGAGCGCGAAGTACTTGCCCCCGAACTGCGCACCGTACCCGCTCTGGTGCGCCGCCTCGAGCAGCCGGGCCTCGAGCTCCCGGTCCCGGAACGCACGGCCGAGCGTGTTCCCCGTGGTCGGCAGCTGATCGAGCTGCCCCGCGCTCGCCAGCTTGACCGTCCGCATGCACGCCTCGGCGGAGGTACCGCCGACGACGAAGACCAGGTGGTAGGGAGGGCACGCGGCGGTGCCGAGGGTCTTCATCTTCTCGGTGAGGTACTTCTCCAGGGTCCCCGGCGCGAGCAGCGCCTTCGTCTCCTGGAAGAGCAGGCTCTTGTTGGCCGAGCCGCCGCCCTTGGCCAGGAAGAGGAAGCGGTACTCCGCGCCCTCTGCTGCGTGCACGTCGATCTGCGCGGGGAGGTTGGTCCCGGTGTTCACCTCCTCGTAGGTGGTCAGCGCCGCGTTCTGCGAGTAGCGCAGGTTCTCCTGCGTGTACGCCTCGAAGACGCCGCGCGAGAGCGCCTCGTCGTCACCGCCGCCGGTCCAGACCTGCTGTCCCTTCTCGGCGAAGACGATGGCGGTGCCGGTGTCCTGGCAGAACGGGAGCACGAACTTCGCGGAGACCTCGGCGTTGAGCAGCATCGCCGCGGCGACCCCGCGGTCGTTGGGACCCGCCTCGGGGTCGGTGAGGATGGCCGCGACCTGCTCGAGGTGCGCCGGGCGCAGCAGGAAGTTCACGTCGCGTATCGCCTCGCGGGCGAGCAGCGTGAGCCCCTCGGGCGCCACCTT
>CAZAIE010000764.1:0-4242 GCA_964485035.1 uncultured Myxococcaceae bacterium
CAGGTGGACTGCTTCTCGAGAGCAAAGGCGGACTACTTCTCAAGAGCGCCTCAGGAGTCGTCCAAGTCGAGGCGGTGGCACTCGAAGGAGCACTCCAGGCAGAGGGTCCTTCCCCGGCTGTCGATGGAGGGTCGGCTGGTGGCTGCGCCGCAGCGGTCGCAGCGGGTGAGCCTGCGCGGAGTCCGGGCCTGCGCGGCGAGCGCGCGGCCCCGGTAGGTGGTGGCCCGCATGGCTACTGCTCGGAGTAGGTCAGGGAGGCCAGCCAGGACTTCGGGTCCGGGATGCCGGTCAGTTCCTCGACGGTCTCCCAGTCGGTCACCTCGCCCAGCTTGGCGAGCCGCCCGAGCTCGACGGAGAGGTTGTCTCGCTCTTCCGCGAGCTGCTGCTTGATCTGTTCGAGGTTGAAGACCACGCCGGCGACGCGCTCGACCTGGACGGCCTGGCGGCTGGTGACGTGGGACTGCTTGACGGCAGAGGTTCCCTGGGTACGCTTCGGGGTAGCCATGCGCTGCACCTATCGGACGGCGCCGGGTTAGAGGGCCTCGGACGCTCGTAACGTCCGGGGCTCTCGTCTTCTCGGCGGGGGGCGCCTGTCCCCGCCGATGCGGAAGGCTACTTGCGCCGCTGGCGACCATCCCCCTCCTCGAGAACCTCCAGCCCGCGAAGGATCGCGAGGCGGAGCATGGAGGACCTGGTAGCCCGGGAGACGGCGAACTCGGGCCACCCCTCCGCGCTCTTCACCAGCGCATCGACGCGGGCGACGAGGTCAGCGGGAAGACGGACGGCGGTCTGTACTTCGTTCGTAGCGGCGGCGTTCATGGTGCCATTGTCGGTCTACTGGTTTCTTTTGTCAACCATGCGCACGACGATTCCCGGCAGCTTGTTGACGAACGTTCCGAGTGATTGCTACGCAGGACGGACAGAGGGGGCCGGAGGTTCGCAATGGCTACGATCGCTCACGAGAATGGCGGAGACGAGGTGCGAGTCTCCCGGTGTCGAGTCGTCCGGGGGCGCCGGCATCCCAACGGGTGGCATGACAACGACTACCTGTTCTTCCTGCTCCCACTATCCGGTCAGCATCTACTCTCGGTCGAAGGCCACTTCCGGGTCACTCTCGACGACGGGGAAGAGCATCGTGTCTTGCTCCAGGATTCCAACCTGACCGGAGACGGGTTCTCTGTCCGAGCCCTAGTCCAGGACCTGCGGCCAGACGGAAGCATCATCTAGCGGCGGTCACCTGCGCGCGTCTGCGCGACGTTCGGCGGACAGTGACCGGTCACTGACTGGTCACTGTCCGCCATGCGCGTCCAACGGACGTCCGCCGGATGTCCAGCGGACGTCCACGCGCCGGGCCCGGTCAGCCGTGCGACCGGCGGGCCAGGCTGGCGATGCCCTCCGCGAGGTCGGAGGCCTCCCGCTTGCTCACGCTCGCGCTGTGCAGGCGCGAGACTGCGCGCTCGAGCACGGTGGCTTCCGCGCCCTCCAGAAGCTCCCCTTCGTGCTGCTGCCGCAAGAGCAGTCCGCGCTCGAGCGGGGACAGGCAGTCGATGCGCTCGTTGAAGTACAAGGCGAGCCGGCGGAGGCTCGCAAGGTGCGCTTCGCTCAGGCTCCCCGCCAGCTCCTCGGCGATGGCCTCCGCTGCCGCGGCCCCGTGGACGACGGCGTAGGGGTCCCTCACGTCGCGGGGGAGTGACTCGGCCAGGTAGGCCAGGCTGCTATCGAACGTCGACGACATGGTCTTGCTCCTTCGAGTTGGGCCGGAAAGTTCCGACCTCCTCGAGGTTGGGAGCACGGTTGCGGAGCCGTCAACACGGGTGCCGTCGAGGGGCCTCCGGAACCCGTCAAGCCCCCTCGTTTCACTCTGGCGGAGCGGCCTTGTGTCCGTCCCCGGGTGTACTGTGTAGGCGTTGCACCCACACGCATCCCCGGAGGTCCCATGGCAGACCAGAACGCGCAGGGCGGGCGCCACTTCCTCGTGTGCGGCGACACCGTGATCGCCGACGAGAACGGGGTTGCTCCCAACGCGGAAGAGGTGCTCGACGCCATCTTCTGCCGGGGCATGGCGCAGAGCATGCGGGCGCAGGGCGAGCCGGTCCCCCAGCACATCCTCGACGGTGAGCGGCGGGCCGGGCCCGAGCGTCCCCCGCCTGCCTTCGCCTTCGCTGCCCGGGCCAAGCTGAAGGTCCGCCTGGGGGACATGACGGTCGTCGGGGACACGCGGTATCGGGTCGTCGGCATCAGCCGGTGGGGCGACTCGGTGACGCTGGAGTGGAGCACCTACGACGGGAGCTCTTCCTCCCGGCACTCGCAGCAGGACGACGGGCAGTTGGTCCCGGTGCCTCAGCTCTGGTCGGATCGGCCGCTCAAGGACTGGCAGCGCAAGCTGTTCGCGGAGAAGGAAGCGCAGTGGGAGCGCTGGGCCGCGGAGCTCAAGGTGCAGCAGGGCTAGCGGCCTCGTTGCGTGACCGCTGCCAGCGCAAGAGCGCGAGCTCGAGGCGGGCCCGGCAGACCTCGGCCTCTTCCTCGTCGGCGCTCCTGAGGGCATCCACGGCCGCCCAGATGCCACGCCACGGGGTGAGCTTCGCGGCGGGGAGGAAGGCGGGCATACCGGGCCGTTCGCACCACAGGGGCTCAGGGCCGACATGGTAGAGCAGGCCATCGCCCATGGCCGGGATGGTGCGCAACTCGGGGAGGCTCGGGGGGACGTCCTGCAGTTCCTCGCGCGGAGCCTCCTGCAGTTCCTCGGAAGGCTCGGGCTCGGTGAAGGTCCAGTCCTCTTCCGCGGCCATCGCTTCCACCTCGGCGAGGATGTCTTCCTCGGTCGAGCAGGCCAGCGAGGCAGGGCGCAACTCCGGGAAGACAGGCAGGCCGGGGAGGGCGAAGGCGACCATGCCCAGAGCCTACAGTGGCACGGGGACTTCGCAGCGGCCCGCCACGGTGGCGCAGCGGGCCCCTGCTTCTCCGGTCAGCCCTCTTCCGGCTCAGGCCAGGGGATCTTGGCTCCCTCGAGGACGTGGGCGGGGATGTTCGTGTCACCTCGCTCCTTGGCCCAGGCGATGTACCGGCGGCAGGCGTGGCCGAAGAGGAGTTGGGCCATCTCGTCGAATTCCTCCTTGGTCGGCGCTCGGTCCAGGGACAGCGGGGGAGCGGTGTACAGCGGCGGAACGGTGGTGCTGTTGTTCGTGGCGGTGCTGGTCGTTTCGTTGGTCATGGTGTGCGTCTCCTAGAAAAAGTCCTCTTCCCTCACCTCGGAACCGCCGCCGAGCAACATGAGGACGCTATGCCGGTCCCCGCTGAAGGCGTGGTCCCACTCGTCCTGCTTCGCGGCCTTGAAACGGAGGAGGGCTTCCTCGGGGGAGGGCTTGCGCTCCGCCTTCTTCCTGGCTGCGCGCTGCGCCGGCGTCTCGGTGCGCGGGTCGGGGTCGGGCGCCTGCGAGGGCTCCCGCGGGGAGGCCGTGACCCGGTTCCGCACCTCCCGGGAGACCTGCTCCGGGGTCCAGTCCGGGTGCGCGGCGCGGAGGGCGCGGACCAGTTCCTTGACGTTGTTGGGCGGGCGCGACGCGGCTCCCAGGGGCTTCAACGGCGCGAGCTGCGGCCCGTCGTCGTTTCCCCCCTGGCTCTGCCGGCGCGCCTTCTCTGCGGCCTCCTCGCGCTCCAACTTGTTGAGCAGGTCCAGGCCCTTGCGCTCGGGCTTCTTGCGCGCCTCGCCCTTCCCGGTCCTCGCCAGGTAGTCCGCGGAGTAGCGCGTGTCCTGCTCGTCGGCGGGCATGGGCTGCCATTCATGTTGATCGCCCGGCTCGAGCTGCCAGGCGCGCTTGTTCGAGAAGAAGGCCCCGAACACTCCGCCTCCCACGCGATCCCCCTTGACCAGGGCTTCGCCGAGAGCCTTGCGGACGTCGTCGCGCGTCGGGATCTGCCCGCCGTGCTTGGTCTCCCATTCGTCGTACCACCCGCGGAACCAGGCGAGGAACCGAGAGGCCTTCTTGGGCGAGGGGTAGACCTCCCGGACTGCAGCCAGGGCTGTCGCCCTCGCGTCGTCCCAGTGAGCCAGGCCTCCGCCCTCGACCCGCGTCTTGTCCTTGGCCTGCATGGCGGCGATGCGCGCGCGGGCCTTCTCCGAGGCGTTGCCGAACCGGAGGTTGATGTCCATATCCACGGCCCGGGGCATGTCCTCGCTGGATGCTTGGACTGCGGCGCTCTCGAGGAGCAGTCCACGTTCGCTCTCGAGAAGTGGGCCGAGCG
>CAZAIE010000765.1:0-4234 GCA_964485035.1 uncultured Myxococcaceae bacterium
CTCGTGGACGGTGGTGGACTCTGTGTTCAGCCACAACTCGGCCACGGGGACGGGCATGAACGCCGGCAACGGGGGCAACGGCGGGGCGATCTACAACGACGGGACGCGGATGGACCTCGCGCTCTGCGGGACGACGCTCACCCAGAACAAGGCCAACGAGCTGGGCGGGGCGCTCTTCTTCGTGAGCAACGACCTCTCCGGGCAGGTGGCGCTCGTCCGCTCCACCCTCCGCGCGAACGCCGAGCGCATGCGGCAGGTCCAGCCCGGTCTGTACCTGGAGGCGAAGACCAAGGACGGCACGGGCGGGCTGACGATCGAGGAGTCGGTCGTCGAGTAGCCGCCGGCGCTACGGTCTCGCGCCGCGGACCAGCATCCCCGAGGACACGGTCTCGAGTCGCACCCGCCCCTCGGAGACCTCGACCACCGCGTGGCCGTCGGGCGCGTCGGGGAGGTTCACGTGGAAGGTGCCGCGGTACCACCGCGCGCCCCCCTCCGCTCCGCGCGGGTCGCCGAGACGGGAACGCAGCGGCTCGGGCAGGGCAGCGCGGGCGCGGGCCAGCCGTGCCTCGGCCTCCTCGGGTGCGCGGACCGCGAAGTCGTCCCAGACGCAGCCGCACGGCGAGCCCATGTGGCCCGAGACGGTGACGTCCGCGTCGAGCGCGGCGGCGAGCAGGCTGACCAGCGGCTCCTTCCCGGGGCTCACGTGCGTGACCAGCACCCGCACCTCGCCCTCTTCACGGGGGGCGGCGGCGTCGAGCAGCGCCAGCACCTCCGGGAGCGTCGCCCGCACCTTCCCGCGCCGCCCCTCGGGCGCCGCGTCCTCGGTGAGCAGCGCGGGGAGCACGTTCCCGCCCAGACCGAAGAGGCGCACCGGCCCGTGGCGCGCCGTGCCCAGCAGCGTGAGGTTCGGCACCTGCCAGCGTCCGGCGAGGAGCTCGTCCACCACCGCGCCGTCCTCGTGGTTGCCCCAGACGGCGTAGACCGGCTGGGCGAAGCCGCGGCCCGAGGCGCGCCACGCTCCCAGGTCGGAGAGGGGCAGCGAGGTGCGCACGAAGTCACGCAGCGCGTCGCCCTTGAGCTTCTTGGCGCGGTTCTTCTCCGGCCCGGGGAGGTGGGAGTGCACCACGCGCAGGAAGAGCTCGCGGGGCTCGAGGCGGTCGGCGCTGCCCTCGTCGTAGAAGCCGAAGTCGCCGGCGTGCAGCACCGCCTCGGCCCGGCACTCGCGGGCGAGCTGGTCGATGCGGTCGAGGTGGCCATGGGTGTCGGAGAGGAGGAGCAGGCGCATGATGGGTCCCCGTTCGAGAGGTGGCGACACGATGACACCGGCCCGGAGCCCGCGGAACGGACAGAAAACCGGACATGCGGACGAAGCGGTCCTGCCCGGCATCTCCTGGGAGGACGTGGTCGCCGCGCTGGTGGCGGAGCACGGCTCGCTCACCGCCGTGGCCTGGAAGCTCGTGGAGCGCGGGCGCAGCGAGGACGTCTCCTCGCTCGAGCGTGCGCTGCGACGCCTGCGTGGACGGGGCCAGCGCGACGGTGGGCTCGTGGGTCGCAGGGTGCTGCGTGCCTTTGGCCTCCCCGCGCCGCTCGAGGCGAGGGCGCGCTGGATGGGCCTGTACCACTCGCCGTTCGGCGATCTCCCGGTGGCGCTGTGCGCGGACCAGCTGCGACTGTGGGACCGGCCGCCCGTGGCCGCCTCCCGGGCGCGGGTGTGGATCCTGCTCGGGCTGGCGGGGGTGGCGCTGCGCCGACGCGACTTCGACGAGGCGCAGCGACGTCTCGACGAGGCCGGCACACTCGCTGGCCCACCCGCTGCCCGGCTCGAGCAGCTCCTGGCCACCGCCTACCTGGTCACGCGGCTCCACCGCGATCCCCAGGGGGCCGAGGCGGCGGCGCGGTCGCACCTCGAGGAGGCGCGACGGCAGCTGGAGCTCTCCCGGTCGGACCTGGACCCGGTCGATGCCGCGTGCTTCCAGGCCCGCCTGGTCGATCACGAAGCGTGGGCGGCGAACCGGCTCCAGGACCACGCACGCGCGCTCGCGCTCTGCCGGTCGCTCCCGGAGGCGGACGTCCATCCCTTCGCCAGCTATCGCCGCGACGCGGGGCTCGCGTGGGGGCTTTTCATGACCGGGCGTTCAGACGAGGCGCTGGAGCGGGCGAGGCGCGCCTGCGAGCACGCGGGGGACGGGGGCTACGTGCGGCTGCGCGTGATGGGGCTGCTCATGCTCGCGCGCATCGAGGGTCCGCCCGCCAACGCAGGGACGCTCGCTCGGGCACAGGCCATGGCCCGGCGCCTCGACGACCCCGAGTTGCAGGTCCGCGTCGAGCGCGTGGCAGCGGTCGGGGCTCGGGAATGAAGGCGCTCGAGCGGGCCGACGAGCAGCTCCGTTCCAAGGGTGTGCCGGGAGTTGCTCACTTGGGCTCGTAGTGCAGGCCGTCGGAGTCCACCCAGTAGACGTTGGCGTCGTCCACCTCGAGGTCGAACTCGGGCGGGATCCCCTTGCCTGCCACCAGCGTCTCGGCGAGCCCTCCTTCGAGCCGCGCGCGGCGGACCCAGTAGCGCGAGAGGTCGGGGAAGGTGTCGCCGCACTTGCAGGGCATCGAGCTTCGGATCCAGTAGGCGTGCGTCTGGTCTGCCGTGAAGGCGGAGATCTTCGGGCATGCATGGCACCCGAGACCCGCCTCCGTGTCGGGCTCGCTCCAGGTGGTCGGGTCGGTCGTGCCGAGCTGGTGGCCAGCGATGCTCGAGGTCGGGAGCGACCAGAGCAGCCAGCCTCCCGCCGCGCGGGTGGTCAGGCCGGACTCGGGAAAGGGGGTGGACTCGAGGCTGAGCTCGAGTTCGGTCTGCGAGGAGTCGCGGGCAATCCGGACGATCTGATGGTCGTGGAACAGGAACACCTCGTCGTTCCAGGCGGTCGCTGAGGAGACCCGTCTCGGGACGATCGTGGGGACCAGGCAGGTCGCTTCTTCCTGCCCGATCGGGATGCGCCAGTAGGAGTCGTGGCTGGCGCTCACGATGATGTAGTCCGGTCCGGCGCCGAGCAGGCTCATGGCCTGGACGCCCTGCAGGTCGACCGTCTTCACCGACTCCAGGTCCGGCCTGCTCATGACCACTTCCAGCTGCTGTCCCTTGAAGCCCCAGTAGACGGTGTCTCCGTGGCCCACGCCTTGGGCGACGGAGTCGAAGCCCCTCGCGATGGTGGTGGTCTCACGGGTGTTGCGGTCCCACCGGCGGAGGACGAAGGCGCGGCTGGGCTCGCGTTGGGCCCAGGCGACCCCCGAGGAGGTGGCCACTACCCCTGTGACGTCGGGGCCATCGAGGAGATCCTGTTGGGCGCAGGCTCCGAGCGAGAGCAGCAGACAGAGAGCCTCGCCCGCACTCCGAGCGGTCGCGTTCATGTCGTCCCCCCTTCGACTGCTCCTTTGCATGCCACGGGCCTGCCGCAGCCTCCGGAGAGGGGGTCTGGGTTGTGCGGGTCGCACCAGACCTCGGGAGGTCCGAAAACGGAACCGGCGGCCTGGCTCGCGAGGAGCCAGCCGCCGGTTGGGGAAAATGGGCGACGACGCGAGGCTACTGCACGACCTCGGACGAGGTGAGTTGGTGCTTCCCGTCGAGCGAGCGGTAGACCACGACCTTCAGGGTCTTGGCCCCCTTGGCGGTCGCCACCTCGAGCTCGAGCCGGTAGTTCATCCCCGCGACAACCTGGGTCTCGACCTTCTTCACCGACACCAGCTTGAGCGTGGGGTCGGCCTCCTTCTCCTGGAGCGCCTTGATGGCCTCCTCGGCGGCCTTGGTCACCTCGGGAGCGGTCGCCTCGCCGGCCGCGTAGCCTCCAGCCATGTCGGGAGCAGGAGCCGGAGCGGGCGCAGGAGTCGGCGCTGCCTTCGCCTCGTGTGCGGCCGGAGCGGGCGGGGCTTGGCCGGGCAGGCGGTGAGCGAGGCGGACAGGACCAGCAGGGAGAGGGTCGAGGAGGTGGTGTTCATGCCGCGCATCCGAGCGAATCCGAGCCTCGCGGTCAAGACGGCAGGTACGAAGGCTATGATCGGCGCTGGTTTGATCGGTCTCGGTTCCTTCGGACAACCAACCTCGCAGTCCTGCTCGGGAGGGTGCACATGAACGCCTGGCGATGCCTGTTGCTGGCAGTGGCGATGGTGGCGGTGGCGGCCTGCGGAGAGTCGGCCCAGACCACGGCGGACACGGGAGCCGCGCTCTCGCCGGACACCGGCATGGCGG
>CAZAIE010000766.1:0-4231 GCA_964485035.1 uncultured Myxococcaceae bacterium
CTGCGGTCGCGCCGGCTTGGGCGCCGGCGCGACCGCAGCGGGCAGTCGCGCAGCGGGGGGCGGCGGTCTCACGGGCTTGGGAACGGGCCGCGACTCACCGGGAGCCTGCAGCCACGGGTCGTCGAGCGCACTTGCGAGCTCTGCGGCGACAGGTGTGCTCGCGGGCACTGGCGCTGGCGCGGGGGCAGGCGCCACCGGGACCACGACCGCAGGGCCGGGGGCTGGGGCGCGAGGCGTCGTGCGCCGGTCGATGGCGATCTCCTTGCCGAGGGCGGGAGAGGGGACGGGCGCGACGGGCTCGTCTCCGAGGGTCAGGGGCTTGGCGAACGTGGCCTTGCACACCGGACAGTTGAGCACCGTCGCCTGGGGAGAGCCGCACTTGGGACAGACCGGCAAGACCGCATCCTCCTACGCCCTGAGCACCGAACTGCGGCGAACGTACCGGCGCGGTTCCAGCGGGTCAAGAAACCGTCGGGAGTACGACGCCCTGCGTCACGGCCCTCGTCCTGTCGCGAACGGGTCCTGGCAAAGGTGCGAGGGCGACGCTTAGGATTCCGGACTCGGGCTGGGCAGCGGAGGATCGACATGTCGAGCGTGCGCGGGTGGCTGGTCGTCGTGCTGGTGGCTGCGGCCCAGAGCCAGGGATGCAAGTGCAACGACGACTCCAAGACCATCCCCATCGAGGACGGGGATGGCGGGACGGTCTGTGGTCCCGGCGCCACGGCGTGCACCAACGACGACCAGTGCGGTGAGCGCGGGGCCTGCCGGCGCGACCGGACGAGCGGGCAGACCTGCTGCATCCAGACGTTCCGCAAGTGCTCCGTCGATGCCGAGTGCTGTCCCGGGCAGGTCTGCTCCTCGGACGGCCGCTGCGTGGACCGGTACGATACCTGCACCGTCGCCTCCGACTGCGGCGAGACGCCGGACCGCGTCTGCAAGGAGTGGAGCGACCCGCTGCTCGGCAGCTCGCGGCGCTGCACCTTCGAGCGGTGCGGGGCCGGCGAGAGCTGCCCCGAGGGTCAGGCCTGCTTCGCCCACTTCTGCGTGGTGAACCCTCCTTGCGGTGGCTCCTGCCCGCTGGGGACCGCGTGCGTCCCCCAGGCCGCCGGCGGTGGCCGCTGTCATCCGTTCGGGACCCGCTGCTCGCTGAAGCCCAAGCCCGGCGCGCTGGTGGTCTTCAGCAACCCCGACGCCGTCTTCGACACCTGCACCCTGGCCGATCTGGGCTGTGAGTACGCCGAACTCCCGCCGCTCGTCTCCGTGGACGTCGGCAGGCACCCCTCGGTCGCGGTCGTGGGCGAGAAGCTGGTCGTGGCGCAGTACGACGGTCACTACGGGGACCTGGTCGTCGCGGACCACGACGCCAACGGCAAGCGCCTGAAGGCCGAGTGGGTGGACGGCGTGCCGCTGACCGGGGTGGTCACCGGGGCGCCGAGCGGGCCGCGCAAGGGCATCTCCGATCCCGGAGACGACGTGGGGCGCTTCACCTCCATCGCCGCTCGGAAGGATGGCACGGTCTACGTCGCCTCCTACGACGGCACCCATGGCGATCTGCGCTTCGCGGAGCGCGCCCCCGACGGGACGTGGACCACCCACAAGATCGACGGGGACGGCGCGGACCTGGGCTACTACCCCTCGCTGGTCGTCGAGCCCTCGGGCCGGCCGGCGGTGGCCTACTTCCAGCGGGCGGGCTCCGAGACCTCCGCGGGCTGTGCGACCGAGCCCGCGGCGCCCAAGAGCCTGGTCACCGGGCTGAAGCTGGCGCGCGCGACCATCGAGCACCCGCGCACCGCCGCGGACTGGACGGTGGAGATGGTCGCCTGCGCCGCGCGCCCCCTGCCGCCGTGCTGGGGGTGCGAGACCCCCGGCGCCCAGGTGTGCGTGGTGGACGAGACGGCGCCGAGCAAGACGGCGTGCAAGCCCTCGTCGAGCGCGTGCTCGCCCGGGTGCGGGACCGGACAGGTCTGCGTGGCCGGGGAGACCTGCGCCGCGCAGGGGCTCGCCACCGAGCTGCTCGACGTGCCCTGGGGCCGGGGGCTCTACCCATCGCTGGGGTTTCTGGGCGCGGACCCGGTGATCGCCCACTACGACCGCACCCGGGGGAACCTGCTGGCCTCGGTCCGCAAGGGCAGCGGCTGGGACCTGCGCATC
The DNA here is from genome assembly GCA_964485035.1 of uncultured Myxococcaceae bacterium. Classification (GTDB taxonomy): domain Bacteria; phylum Myxococcota; class Myxococcia; order Myxococcales; family UBA5297; genus CAZAIE01. The sequence continues at coordinate 2,152 of CAZAIE010000766.1, forward strand.
CTCGACGGCGAGGACGCGAGCGGGGACACCGGCCACGTGGGCATGTTCCCCTCGCTGGCCGTCGAGGCGGGCGGCCAGGTGCACATCGCCTACCACGACTTCACGCGGCGCGGCCTGCGCCTCTACTCGGGCGCCTCGCTCGCGCCGCTCGCGAACCAGCGCAACCCGCCCGCCAGCTCCTTCATCGACACCGGGCTCTCGGACCCCACGGCGGACGGGCGCGCCTGGGTGGGGGCGAGCGCGTCGCTGGTCGTCGCCCCCAGCGCCACCTGGGTCGCCTACCAGAACGCGACGGGAGTGGACCTGCGCCTGGCCCGCAAGGGCGCGACCGGGTGGCGGCTGGAGAAGGAGTGGACCGAGGGGGCCCTGGGTTTCTTCGCCCATGCGGCGGCGAAGGGAGACGGCCTCGTCATCGTCCACACCCGGCTCCACGCCCGGCTCGCCAGCGGCAAGCCCACCCCGGACCACGAGCTGCGCATCGAGCTCGCGAAGTAGGCAGGCTCCCGACTTCAGGTTCCAGGCCTACTGGGCTGGGTCGAGCCTGAAGCCTGCCTCGGGTCAGTCAGTCCAGCTCGGACAGCCGCGCCGGCCGGAACCTCGTCCACAGCGCGCGCACGACCTGGGCGTCCGCGCGCAGCGAGAAGAGCTCAACGAAGGTGCGGCGAAAGGGGAAGGCGGTCGAGAGGCAGGCGACCGACGCGAGCACTGCGATGAGCGAGTTCTGCCAGGAGGCCAGGTCCCACTGGCCCTGCCAGAACCACTCGGTGCGCGAGGGCCACAGGTAGACGAGCGGCCAGCCGGGGCCGCTCCCGGCGAGGTCGCAGAGCAGGTGCAGGTGGAAGGCGCCGAGTGCGAGGAGCCCAGCCCGCAGCCGCTGCTTCGCCAGCGCCGCGGCGAGCGCCGTGGTCAGGAGCGCCGCGAGCCAGTTGTGGGTCAGGACGTGGTGCCAGGTCCCGTAGACATCGGCCCCGCCCAGCAGCGTGAGGGCGTCGAGGTCGGGGAGGACGCCCGCGGCGACGACCAGCGCCCGGTCGCGCCGGGTCGAGAGCGGCTGGGCGAGCAGCCAGGACAACTCGGCGTGGGCGATGAGGTGCACGGCCCGCGGATCAGAGCTGCGCGGGGGGCGGGCTCGCCGCGGCCTTCTCGGCGGCCTTCCGGGCGGCGCGCTGGGCGAGCGCACGGGAGGCCATCGCCCCCACGACCGCCGCGAGCACCGCGCCGACGAGCCCGGCGATGGCCTGCGTCCAGATGAGCCGGGACATGGCCCAGTCCACCTCGCGCGTGCAGTTGAACGCGTTGGGGATGGCCGGGGAGGCGAACCAGGACAGGAAGGCCGGGCCGATCCAGGTGCCGACGACCATGCCCAGGAAGGCGCCCACCGCGAGGGAGACGAGGATCTTTTTCACGCCCGCCGTTCTAGCACGTCCCCGGTCCGGCCAGCACCTGGGCCGCAAGGAAGCGCCGCAGGCTGCCTCCCAGCACCGCCTGGACGTCGGGGACCGCCACCCCGCGCTCGAGCAGGCCGGCGGTGAGCAGCGGCAGGTCGCGGATGTCCCTCATCGGCGCGGGGAACCGGACGAAGCCGTCGGCGTCCGAGCCCAGCCCCACGTGCGCCGAGCCGACCAGCGCGAGCGCGTGCTCGAAGTGGCGCAGCAGGTCGCCGAGCCTGCGGCCCACGAACTGGGTGGCGAACATCACGCAGACCACTCCTCCCCGCGCCGCCAGCGCGCGGACCGCGTCGTCGGGGAGGTTGCGCCACTTGGGGGTGACTCCAGCGAGGCCGGTATGCGAGCAGAACAGCGGTGCCCGGCACTCGACGAGGAGGTCCTCCAGCAGCCGCGGCGAGGCGTGAGCGACGTCCACCGCCATCCGCAGACGGGCCATCTCGGACAGCACCTCGCGCCCCAGGCCGGTGAGCCCTCGCCGGCGCGCCAGCCAGTGGGACGCCCCCCCGCAGTCGTTCCCCATCAGGTGGGTGAGCGACATGAAGCGCACCCCGCGCCGGTGCAGCCGCTCGACGTTCGCCGGGTCGCCGCAGAGCGCGTGGGCTCCTTCCACCCCCAGCACCGCGGCGAGGTGG
>CAZAIE010000767.1:0-4227 GCA_964485035.1 uncultured Myxococcaceae bacterium
GGGCTGTCGGTCTCCACCAGCAGCCGGTCGTCCGGGGTGAGCCTTGCGACCTCGCGCAGCTCGTCGGCGGTCTTGAAGGTGACGATGCCCGAGAAAGAGAGGTGGAACCCGAGGTCGAGGTAGGTGCGGGCGGCAGCGCGATCACCGCTGAAGCAGTGGATCTGCCCGCCCACCTCGGAGGCGTTCTCCTCGCGCAGGATCTGCGCGGCCTCGGCGTCGGCCTCGCGGACGTGGACCACCAGCGGCTTCTTCACCCGCCGCGCCAGGGCGATGGTCCAGCGAAAGCGCTCGCGCTGCAGGTCGGGGGGCGAATGGTTGTAGTGGAAGTCGAGGCCGGTCTCGCCCACCGCGACGATACGCGGGTCGGCGGCGAGGCGCTCGAGCGCGGACCAGTCCACCTCAGGGGCCTTGGCGCAGTCGTGGGGGTGGATGGCCGCGGTGACCGAGAGCCCCGGGTGGAGGCTCGCGAGCTGCAGCGCGCTACCGAAGTCGCCGGGCTGCTGCCAGAGGCCGTTGACCACGAGGTGCACCACGCCTGCGGCATGGGCGCGCGCGAGGACCGCCGCCGGGTCCTCGAACGAGTCGAGGTGGCAGTGGGCGTCGATCAGGAGGGGCGGCGCGGGGTTCATCGGCGAGGGCCTGCCTCCAGGGCGTAGCGCAGCTCCTCGGCCACCGTGGCGTGCTTCTCGGACGCGGCTGCCTCCTTCAGCACCGCCTGCGCGGCCTCGGTGCCGAGCAGGTGCAGCGCCCAGGCCGCGTCCGCGCGCAGGTCGGGGTCGAGCGCGGTGTCGCGCAGCAGGCCCGCGAGGCGCTCGAGGTAGCGGTCGTCCCGGGTGGAGCCGAGCGCCATCACCGCGGCGCCGCGGTGGTCGTCGCCCGGGTCCTTGGCGACGGCCTCCAGGACCGGCAGCCCCTCGGAGAGCTTCATCTCCCCGACCATCTCCATGGCCAGGCCGCGCACGTCACTGCGCCGCCGGGTGAGTTCCTTGACCAGCCGCTCCTTCGCACCCGCGTCGCCGAAGCTGGCGAGCACGCCCTCTCCGGCCACGCGGTCGAGCGCCGGGAGGAACCACTTGCCCATCACCTTGCGCACTGAGGGCTCGGCGCGGCGGTCGCCCAGCCGGCGCAGGCCCTGCAGCGCCTCGAAGCGGGTCGCGGTCGTGGCCAGGCCCTCGACCAGCACCTCGTACCCGTCGCCGATCTGCGCCTCGGCGAGCGCGGCCGCGGCCCAGAACCGCACCGCGAGGTCCGAGTCCTTGACCAGCTGACGCAGCAGCGGACGGCCAGCCTCGCCCAGGTCCTCTGCCACGTCCTCGACTGCGGCGCGGACCTCGGGTTCGGCGTCCGCGGCGTGGGCCTCGAGCACCGGGAGGACGGCCTCCTTCTTCAGGGCGGCCAGCAGCCGGATCCCGCGCTCGCGGATCCACCCTTCCTTACGCTCGGCCAGCGGCGCGAGCCGGTCGCCCAGCGTGTCCGGGGCCCGGCCCGAGTCGATCACCTCGGCGAGCTTGTTGAAGGCCTCGACCCAGCGCGGGTGCTCGGTGGTCTGGACGTCGGCGACCAGCTTGTCGAAGTCGAGAGGTGCGTCGCTCACTTGATCCTCGTGCCGGGGGGCAGCTCGCCGGGGACCTCGACCAGGGTCAGGCCGGTCTTGGGCTCGCCCGCGGCCAGCAGCATGCCGTTGGACTCGATGCCGCGGATGGCGCGCTTGGCGAGGTTTCCGACCACCACCACGCGCTTGCCCACCACCTGCTCCGGCGCGTAGGCCTCGGCGATGCCCGCGGCGATCGTCCGCGGCGCGGCCTCACCCAGGTCCACCGAGAGCTTGAGCAGCTTGTCGGCCTTCTCCACGCGCTCGGCGGTGAGGATCTTCCCGATGCGCAGGTCGAGCTTCGCGAAGTCGTCGTAGGTGGCGATGCCGGGGACCGCGGACGCCTCTGCCTTGGACTCCGCCTTCTTCTCGGCCTTGGCGGGCTTCGCCTCGGGCGCCGGCGCGACGACGACCAGCTGGTCCACGACCTTCTCCTCGAGCCTGCCGATGATGGGCTTGGGCGCGAAGATCACGTGGCCCGCGGCGAGCAGGCCGCTGGTCCTTCCCTCCACGTCCTTGAAGGTCAGCGGCTTCGCGTTCAGCTGCGTGCAGATCTCCTGGGAGACCCGGGGCACGATCGGCGAGAGCATCGTCGCGACCAGGTAGGCGATGTCGGCGATGGTCGAGAGGTCGCGGCGGGCCTCGTCGGGGGCGGAGACCGCCTTCTCCCAGGGCTTGGAGTCCTGGACGAACTTGTTGGTCCGCTCGCCCAGCTCGACCACGGCGCGGATGGCGTTGCGCATCTCCAGCCTGGCGTAGGCCTCGCGGACGGTCTTCACCGTGCGCAGGGCGTCGTCGAGGAGGGCCTGGTTGCGGTCGGCGGAGATGGTGCCGCCCAGCTTGGTCGAGAGGATCGACAGCGAGCGGTTGCAGAGGTTGCCGAGGTTGTTCACCAGCTCGGCGTTGACCTTGAGCCGAAACTCCTTGAGCGAGAGGTCGATGTCCTCGGGGCTGGGGCCGAGGTTCGCGGCGTAGAAGTAGCGCAGGTAGCTGGGGTCCAGGACGTCCAGGTACTGCTTGGCGGTGATGAACGTCCCGCGGCTCTTGCTCATCTTCTCGCCGTTCACGGTGAGCATCCCGTGGACGCAGAGCTTGTCCGGGCGCTTGAGGCCGGCGCCCTTGAGCATCGCCGGCCAGAAGAGCGCGTGGAAGTTGATGATGTCCTTGCCGATGAAGTGGAGGATGCGCGAGTCGGCCCGCTCGTCCCAGTAGGAGAGCGCGAGGTCCTGGCCCTGGGCGCCCTGCTTCTTCAGGTAGCGCTCGGTCGAGCTGATGTAGCCGATGGGCGCGTCGAGCCAGACGTAGAAGTACTTGTCGGTCTCGCCGGGGATGGTGAAGCCGAAGTAGGGGCCGTCGCGGCTGATGCACCAGTCCGCGAGCCCGGTGCCGAGCCAGCCGCCCATGAGGTTGTTGCGGATGGCGGGATCGAGCGTGCCCTCCTTCCCGCTCCACTCCTTCAGGTGCTCGGTGTAGTCGCCGAGCTTGAAGAAGTAGTGGTCGGAGTGGCGGCGCACCGGCGGGTTCTTGCAGATGGAGCAGCGCGGCTCCTTCAAGTCCGTGGGCGAGTAGGTCGCGTTGCACTTCTCGCAGACGTCGCCGTACTGGTCCTGGGCGCCGCACTTGGGGCAGGTGCCGCGGACATAGCGGTCCGGGAGGAAGCGCTTGTCGTGCTCGCAGTAGGTGAGCTCGAGCGGCTTCTTCACGATGGCCCCGGCCTTCTGCAGCCGGGCGAACACCAGCTCCGCGTAGTGCTTGTTCTCGGGCGAGTTGGTCGAGTCGTAGTGGTCGAACTGCACCCCGAAGGCGGTGAAGTCGCGGATGTGCTCCTCGCCGATCTGCTTGACCAGCTGCTCGGGGGTGATGCCCATCTGGCCCGCCTTGATCTCGATGGGCGTGCCGTGGGTGTCGTCCGCGCAGACGTAGATGACGTCCTCGCCGCAGGAGCGCAGGAACCGGACGTACATGTCGGTGAGCAGGTACTCGACCAGGTGCCCGAGGTGGATCGGGCCGTTCGCGTACGGCAGGGCGCTGGTCACCAGGGTCTTCGTCACAGATGCCTCCCTTGCAGAGGGCGCATGAATAGGCGACCTGACCGGGCCGGGCAAGGGTGACGGCAGGACTGCGCAGGCCCGCGGCCGCGGCCTCCCCGCCCGCGAATGGCCACCCCAGGGTATGGGCGGGCGACCCGCCGGGCTGGTACCGAGGTCGGGCGAAGCATCAGACCGACCCGCGCCATCGTCCAACCGCGCCCCTTCGGGGGCCAGAACCGTCAGCCGGAGCACCGATGGCCCCCGCCGTGCTGGTCAGCCTGCTGCTCGCGGCGCCCTTCCAGGTCCCGACACGGGTCGACGCGGTGCGGCTGGAGGGCTCGTCCCTCACCCGCGACGACGTCGTCCTGCGCGAGCTGGCCTTCGCCGTGCCGGGGGAGGTCACGCCTGCGGACTGGGACCTGTCCGAGAAGCGGCTCTGGAACCTGGGGGTCACGGCCGGGGTCTTCAGCCGCGTGGAGCTGCTCCTCGAGACCGCAGGGGACGTCCGCACCGCGGTCATCCGACTGGAGGACCGCATCCCCGCGGGGCCGGTCTTCCGCTTCAACTCCGGCGGCGGGCGCTTCTACCTGTGGCTGGGGGCTGCCT
>CAZAIE010000768.1:0-4224 GCA_964485035.1 uncultured Myxococcaceae bacterium
TTCACGTTCTTCAGGGTGTTGCCGCGCACCGTCACCCGCTCCCCGCTGACGTTGACCGCGCCGCGGTCCCGTCGCCGTCCTTGCTGCCGTGGACCGGGTCGACGAAGTGCTCCTTGGCGGCGGCGCTCGCGGGGATTGCGAGGGCGAGGGCCAGGGCCAGGGCCAACGCGCGGGCTGCTGGACGCATGACGTCCTCCTCTTCACGGGACGGCGGGCTGGGGATTGCGGTCGCCGGTCAGTATCGTGAGGAGGGGCGGCGCGTGCACCGTGCTCGGCTGGCTCTACGCTCGAAGGCCGTCGACGTTCCCAGGTTGACGAGCCGCGCTGACCATCACCAGCCGAAGTGCGGAGGGAAACCTGGTCCCCGGTTTCGGGCTGGGCTCGAGGCGGTCCTGGCCGATCGCAACGGCCCCCCAGCCTCTGAACTGCTACTTGGAGCAGGGCCCTCGCGCGACCTCATGGACTCCCTCGGCAGGCCCGGATAGAACAGCGGGTCAAACCGTTCTTGGCCATTCTCGCCATTCTCCAAGTGGAGTCGCAGCTCGACGGTAGGACGTGAGGGAGGACCGATCATGTGGAATTGGACGAGGGTAGTCGCGGCGGTGGCGTTGGTGGTGGCAGGCTGCAGCGGGCCCGGCCCCGAGAGCGAAAAGACGTGTGCGGACAATAACGGCGGGTGTGATCCCAACGCCGACTGTTCCATGGTCTCCGGCTTCCCGGCGTGCAAGTGCAAAACCGGGTTTTCCGGCGATGGAGTCACGTGCACGGACAGCGCAGGGCCAGTCTTGGTGCTCACGTCCCCCGCAGCGGACGCGGTGTTTTCGGCAGCCGCCCCTGCGACCGTCGAGGTGTCGGGGACAGTCACCGACACCGCGCTCGCGGGTGTGACCCTGAGCCTGGATGGCGCGGCAGCCCAGACCGTGGAGGTGGCGAATGGCGCCTTCCGGGTCACCCTCCCGCTCGCCGACGAGGACTCGGTGAAGCACACCGTGGTGGTGGTGGCGAAGGACGCCTCGAAGAACGAGGCCACGGCGACGCGCACCTTCACGGTCGACCGCGTGGGGCCCGTGCTCGCCATCACGTCACCGGCCGCGGACGCCACGTGCGCCGACTCCTGTACCGGAGCCGTCGTGAACCTCGCGTCAGGGGCGACCTTCGAGTTCACCGGGACCGCGTCGGACAGGGGCGAGGTGGTTGCGGACTCCCTGGTGGCAACCCTCGACGACGCGCCGGTCGAGCTGACGAAGGGCGCTACCTGGTCGTTCAAGTGGGCGACGATTCCAGAGGAGAAGGGCGCGTTTCACACCTTCAAGCTGGTGGCGGCGGACAAGGCAGGGAACCAGAGCGAGGTGACCAGGAAGGTCTACGTGGATCGGGTGGCGCCGTGTGCGAAGAACCTCGTCGCGGGGGCTCGGCTGGTGAAGCGCACCAGCGCGCTGGTGGAGTTCACCGAGGCGATGGACCCGACGAGCACGGCGACGGCGCTGGTGCTCTCCCCGGCAGTGGCTGCCAGTGCAGTGCTCGATTCCTCTGGGAAGAAGCTCGGGTTTGCGAAGGACGAGGACCTGGTTGCGTACCAGGTCTACGAGATGGACTTGAAGGCCACCGCGAAGGACCGGGCGGGGAACCCCGTGGGGGACGCGGCGGCGTGCAAGATGACAGCGGGGAAGTTGCTGACGGCGCCGGTGCTGCCGGCAGGGTTGCCGGGGATGGCAGACAGCGCGTCGACTCTGCTGGTCGACGTTGACTCGGATGGCCTGCCGCACGTCGTGGTTCATTTCTGGGAATCCAGCTGGGACCAGGGTGACATGAAGGTTGCAGTGTGGTCCTGGGATGGCCGGTCGAGCTTTCAGAAGACGGCATTTGATTTCTGGGTAGATGGTCAGCATGGAACAAGGTGGTACGTGCCGGTCGATCTTCGAGTCGTTGCGGCAGAACCGCAGGACCTACTTCTTCGTCGGGTCGGTCACGTGGCTGGCTTCTATGGCGCAGACTCCAACGCCCGACATGGCGGCGACCCAATCTGGCGATTGGATTACCAACCGATGCCTGGGGTGACGACCAAGGGAGAGGTGGCTTCACTGACCTATTCGGTATCCAATCCTGCTTGGTTGCCACGCAACGAGAGGGCAATCGGAGGCCTCCTGCGCTCTCTCGGGGCCGAGCCAAGCGTTTCAGTGCTGGCGATTGATCCCAACGATGCCAAGCGGGTGCTGAAAAAGGCTCCGTCCGTGCAGTGGACGACAGCCGTAGAATGGTTCAAGTCATCGACGACAATTCGAGGCTTTCTTGGAACTGCCCTCATCAACGATCAGGTCGTCTATCTGCCCACGAAGACCACGTTGTCCTTTGGTGTCTCAGATCCGGCGGCCAGTCTGTCGGTGTTCGGTCTGGAGCAGCGCTCTGCACGTGACTCGGCGGGTTCTTGGAAGGACATTGGAGCCGCATGGATTGCCTGGGCCGAGCAACAGAAGCCGGCGGGACTTGACTACGGGGCCCTCTACCTCGCGTGTGCATCGGAGCCGACTTCCGCAGCCAGTTGGAAGCGGTCATTGGACCTCTCGCCGATCCCTGCTGCGGATCGCAACTCTGGTCTGAAGATCACCGAAATCCGGATGGCCAGCTCCGACGCGACGGTGGCGATCGCTGTAAAGATCAGCGACGCCGGAGGCAGCGTGTATTCGGCGACTCTTCCAAACGAGTGCACTTTGCCGACGACTCTCACGTGGTCGACCCCGGTGAAAAACGTGACCACGGCCATTGCAGTCGGCCCCGACGGAACCGTGTGGAAGGCCGTCCCCTAGTCGGGCGGTGAGGCCTGGTGTGCGTTCGTGAGAACGTCCGCCAGGCTTCACTCGAACACCAATCTGTCAGCAGGCTCCGCGATCGTACGAGGGGCGCAACGGCTACGGTGCCTCCGAAATCCCCCAGCGAGGCAAGCCGCCAGATGAAATCCAACGTCTACTTCACGCCGCTCGACGGCCACACCGAGCCCGCCGCCATCCAAGCCATCTCCCGGCGTCTGCTCGACACGCTGGTCGAGAGGGAGCACGTCTCCCTCGAGAAGGTGATCCCCCTGAAGGTCCACTTCGGTGAGGCCAAGAACGTCACGTTCCTCCGCCCCGAGAACTACCTGGGGATCATCGAGTGGCTGAAGGAGCGCGGCATCGCCTCCAGCTACATGGAGACCTGCGTGCTCTACGGCGGGCAGCGCTTCAAGAAGGAGGTCCACGAGAAGACCGCCGAGGCCCACGGCTTCACCCAGCTCCCGGTGATCTTCGCGGACGGCGAGCACGGGGAGGCCTTCACCGAAGTCGCGATCGACCAGCGGCACTTCAAGACCTTCAAGGTCGGCCGCGCCTTCCTCGACTACGAGCAACTCCTCGTCCTCTCGCACTTCAAGGGGCATCAGCTCGCGGGGTTCGGCGGGGCCATCAAGCAGCTCTCGATGGGGTTCGCGTCGAAGGGCGGCAAGATGGCGATGCACATGGGCGAGAAGCCCCACATCGTGAACCGCAAGTGCAAGCAGTGCAGGCTCTGCCTGAAGCGGTGCAACGTCGAGGCGATCACCATTGGGAAGAAGTCCCGGATCGACAAGAACAAGTGCGTGGGCTGCGGCGCCTGCGTGGCCATCTGCTCCCACAAGGCGGTGTCCATCTTCACGGTGAAGAGCATCGCCAAGTTCCTCGGCCTCGGGAACCCCTTCATCGAGAAGCTCGTGGAGGGCGCCTACGCAGCGCAGCTCGGCAAGCGGCACCTGTACTTGAACTTCGCGATGAACGTCACCGCGGGCTGCGACTGCGAGCCCAAGAAGATGAAGCCGCTCATCGGCGACTTCGGCATCTTCGCCTCCACCGACCCCGTGGCGATCGACAAGGCCTGCTTCGACCTGGCCCGCCAGCGAGGGAAGAAGTTCCGCGGCGCCAAGACGTTCGCCTATGCGGAGCAGATCGGCCTGGGGAGCAGCGACTACGCGCTGCACGAGATCGAGGTGGGAGTGCCTCGCTCGGCGGAGTCGCAGCAGCTCGTCGGGTAGGGCGGAGGAATGGCCGAGCTCGGCGACCAGGCCGAGCTCAATCGGCGCCCGCGTCCAAGCGCGACTCCGCTGCCGCCCGCTCGCTCTGATAGGCAGCCCAGATCCGGCGGAGGGATTCCCTGGGGTCGTCGCCGAGCGCACGAAGCGCCGCCTCCCCGCGTGCCCCCGCGCTCCTCGACCTCGCGAGG
>CAZAIE010000769.1:0-4216 GCA_964485035.1 uncultured Myxococcaceae bacterium
GAGCATCGTAGCCCGCCGGGGGGGCGCAGTGTTCGTCGGGGATCGCCACCAGGGGATTCATCCCCCGGCGGGCTACGATGCTCCGTCATGTGGGCTCCCCGACCCCGAAAAGGCTGCTCCAGCGTCTTCGACTTCCCCTGGCCCGAGCCGGAGTTCCTCATCCGGCCCGCGAAGAAGGCGGACCTGCCGGCGCTGGGCCGGCTGGGCCTCGCGCTCGCCGAGGCCCACCACGGGTGGGACCCGGCGCGGTTCTTCGTCCCCGAGGGCGGCGCGCGCGGCTACGCGGACTGGCTCGGCCGTGAGGCGCGGAACCGGCGCGCGGTGGTGCTGGTCGCCCGGACCGAGGGACGGGTGGCGGGCTACGCGTACGGACGCCTCGAGCCGCGGGACTGGAACCTCTTGCGCGACAAGTGCGGCGTGGTGGTCGACCTGATGGTCGACCCGTACTACCGCAGACTCGGCGCAGGGAGCCGGCTCCTGAGGGCGCTCATCGAGGCCCTGCGGACGAAGGGCGCGCCCTTCGTGGTGCTGCAGGCCGCCGCGGCGAACCGGAGCGCGCGGCGGTTCTTCGAGTCGGCCGGCTTCCGTCCCACGCTGATCGAGATGGCCAAGACCCTCGAGCCGGCGGCCCCTGCCGCCCGGTCGCCCAAGCGACGGACGCGGCCCCGCAAGGGAGCGTGAGGATGACGACGAGCGATCGCACCGCGGCACGGCTGCAGGAGATCTTCCGGGCGCTGGTGGAGAACCCCTTCCGGCTGCTCGGACTCACGCCCCAGGCGACCCCCCGGGACGTCGAGCGCGAGGGCGCAAAGCTCTTGGCCCTGGTCACCGCCGGGCTCGACGACCCCTCGGGCATGCCGCCGCTCGGCGCGCAGGCGCGGACCGCCGAGCAGGTCCGCTGGGCCATCGCCGAACTGCGCGACCCCCACCGGCGCACCGTGCACGAGTACTTCTGGCCGGCCTGCACCAGCCTGCCGGTGGACACGCGACGGCTCGCGGCGCTGCTCGACCGGCTGCCCCAGGAGCGGCCGGGCGAGGCGGGGCTGGTGGAGGTGCTGCGCGACCTCGCCGGCGAGCTGCTCCCCGAGCCGCGGCCGTACGCGCTGCCGCCCGACCTCGCCACGCGGCTCGAGGCGCTGCTGCACGTGGCCCCGCGGGCGTCCCGCGCCCCGGAGCTGTGCCCCGACGCGCTGGACCTGCCCGCTCTCTTCCCCATCGCCCCGTCCGGAAAGGATGACCCGCATGGCCAAGGATGATCCGTTCGAGCTGCGGGAGACCCCGCTGGAGGTCGGTCCGATGGATCTCTCGGCGTGGCTCCCGGCGCCCGTGGTCGCCCCTGCGGCGACCGGCGAGGCGGGGAGCAGCGAGCCGTTGCCAGGCCTGGCGGTGGAGGTCTGGCGCCTGCGCGGCCGGGTCGCGCGGCTCGGAGAGCTGCTGCAGGCGAAGGAGCTGCGGCCGGTGGAGGCCGCCGTGTCGCGGATGGAGGAGCTGCTGCACGCGGCCTCGGTCGAGCTGGAGGACCCGGCTGGCCGGCCGTTCCGGGAAGGCGAGCCGTTGGAGGTGCTGCTCTTCGAGCCGTCGCCCGGCCTGGAGCGGCCGACGGTGCTGCAGACCGTGAAGCCTGGAGTGAGGGTCGGCGGGCGGTTGGTCCGGCGTCCAGAAGTGGTGGTGGGGACGCCGCCGGGGCAGGGCGTGCCGGCCACGGAGGCCAAGTCGTGATCCCCTGTTCGAGCTGCCACCAGCCGACCCCCGAGGGGCCTGCGTGCGCCAAGTGCGGCGCGGAACTCCGGCTTCCGCTCCTGCTCGATCGCATCGGGCGCCTGTGCTTCAACCGCGGGCTCGAGCTGGCGAAGGAGGGGAAGCTCGCGGCCGCCGAGAACCAGTTCTGCGCCGCCGCGGCGCTGATGCCGCTGCGCCCCGAGGGGCACCGCGCCCTGGGGAAGCTGCGCGCGCAGGCCGGGCGCTTCGCCGATGCGGCGGCGGCGCTGCACGTCGCCGCGCAGCTCGACCCGGACGACGGGGATTCCCGGGCTGCGCTCGCGGCGGTGGGACGCCGGGCCCAGCGCGAGCGGCTGTTGCTGCTGGGAGCGCCGGCGGTGGTGCTGCTGGTCTCCCTGGGCGTGTTCCTGGCGCTGTGGTGGGGGTAGACGGGTCGGGCCGGGGGATGAATCCCCCGTCTCTATCTGGGATGGACCGAGCTCGGATCAAGCCCGCTTCGCGGGCTGGGCGGGTTGTGTTCAAGAGAGCCGTGCCGACTGGCCCCCCCGGCTCTAGAACGGGGGCGGGACCCAGGGGAGCCAGAGCCGGAAGGTGGTGCCCTCGGTCGGGCTCGAGGTGAAGCTGACGCGTCCGCGCAGGAAGCGCTCGCCGAAGAGCTTCATGGAGTGCGTCCCGAACCCGCGGCCTGCGCCTCCCTTGGTGCTGAAGTGGCGCTGGAACAGTCGCTTCCGGGTCTCCTCGGGGATGACGCCCTCGTTCCAGACCCCGAAGCTGATTCCCTCGTCCTCCTCGGCGGCAGAGAGCGTCACTTCTGCTCCTGCCTGGCTCGCCTCGAGCGCGTTGGTGATCATGTTGACCAGCACCCGTTCCAGCAGCGTGGGGTCGGTGCGCACCGTGCGCTCGGGCATCGGCTCGCGCACGCGCACGCGCCGGCCTGCGCCCACCGGGTGCGTGGAGAAGGAGCTGCACAGCGTGGTCGCGAGCGCGAGCGCGGAGACGTCCCGGGTCTTCAGGGCGAGGCCGGTCGGCTCGCTGCGGGAGAGCACCCGCTGGATCTCGACCTCGCGGACCAGGCGCCGGCTGCACTCGCGGATCTGCTCCACCAGCCCGGGGTCGGCAGGGACGTCGGGCTCCAGCAGCTGCGCCGCCCCCAGCAGGCCGGCGAGGGTGTTGTTCACGTCGTGGAAGAACACCCGCTCCAGCGACGCCCGCCACGTCGCCGCGGTCACGTCCTGGAGGAAGAGCAGGACCAGGCGCGTGCCCTCGACGGTGACGGGCACCGCGCGGACGCGCAGGCAGAGCTCGGCCACGGCGCCATTGCGCTCGATGCTGAGGGCGCAGTCGCGCTCCACCGGAGGGTTGCCGGCCACGGCGGCGACGATGGAGATGGCCGCGCCGCAGCTCGAACAGAGCGGTCCGGTGCCACAGCCTCCCTCCTCGTGGGAGAAGCGGCACCCCAGCGCCTCGCCCGGACGCAGCCCGAGCACCACCCCGGCGTCGGGCACACCCTGGGACTCGAGCAGCCGTTCGTTCACCGCGAGGATCTGCCGCTGCTCGTTGAGCACGGCGATCATGCCGTCTACCGCGCCGAGCAGGCCCTCGATGAGCGCGTGGTGCGCGACCTGCTCGACCTGCTTGCGGACCTCCGCGGGCGCGAGCCGCTCGGCGGGTGCGAAGTGCGTTGCGAGTGCCATGGAGCCCCCCAGGTCCCCGAGATGTGATTGGAGGATGGCACATCCGGTGGGGGGCCGGGGAGCGAGACGCAGGGTCTGGGGCTGAATCAAGCCCCGGCGTCGGTCCCTTGGCGGGTCGAGCGCGCTGTCCACTTTCGATCGCTCGGGCGGCTCGGGGCGTTCGCCGCGGTGGCCGCCCCAGAGGCACGCTCCTAAACTTTCGGGGTGGAGGCGCCATGGGCATCGAGTGGAACGCGAGCTACTCCGTCGGCGTGGACGCCATCGACGTGCAGCACCGGGAGCTGTTCCGGAGGGTCTCGGACCTGGTGGAGGCGATGCGGCACGCCTCCGGGAAGGATGGCGTCTCCCAGACACTCGAGTTTCTGGGCGAGTACGTGGTGGACCACTTCGGCACCGAGGCGCGGCTGATGGCCGAGCACCTGTACCCCGGCCGCGCCGCGCACCTGGCCGAGCACGCGCTGTTCCTGACCACCCTCGGCCAGCTCCGCCAGCGGTTCCAGCTCGAGGGGCCCAGCGCCCGGCTGGCCATGGAGGTGAACAACAAGGTCTGCGACTGGCTGGTGAAGCACGTCCTGCGCACCGACAAGGCGCTGGGGGCGTTCCTGGCGACGAAGGGGAAGAAGTAGCTGCGGCTTCAGCGCTCGAGGAAGGACTCGAGGGCTCGCTGGTCGAACTCGGTGAGGCTGGTGAACTCCACGCCCATCCCCGGCTCCTCCCCGCGGGCGGGGAAGCGGCGGACCCAGGCGACCCGGGCCGAGCAGCGCAGCGACGCGCCGTCGGGGAGCCGGAAGGCCAGGGAGAGG
>CAZAIE010000770.1:0-4207 GCA_964485035.1 uncultured Myxococcaceae bacterium
CCCAAGAGCCGCTGTACCAGTGGCGCGACGTCGGGCCGGTTCGCCTTGGGCACCGTCTCCAGCCAGGCGCGCAGGGCCGCCGCCACCTCGCCGCAGCGGGCGTAGCGCTCGTCGCGCTCCTTGGCGGTCATCTTCAGGATGACCCCCTCGAGCGCGGGCGGGAAGTTGGGGATCAGCGTGGAGGGAGGCGGGGTGGGGTTGCGCACCACCGCCGTGAGGATCTGCACCGGGCTCTCGCCCCCGAAGAGCCGCTGCCCGGTCACCAGCTCCCAGAGCACGGCCCCCAGCGCGAACTGGTCGCTGCGGCCGTCGAGCGGCCGGTCCAGCGCCTGCTCCGGGGACATGTAGCGGTACTTGCCCTTGATGACCCCCGCGGCGGTCTTGGTCTCCTTGTTCGCCGCGCGCGCGATGCCGAAGTCGACGACCTTCACCACGCCGTCGGTGCGCACCATGATGTTCTGCGGGCTGATGTCGCGGTGCACCAGGTTCAGCGGCCGGCCCTGGGCGTCGCTGGCGGAGTGGGCGTGGTCGAGCCCGGCGGCGGCGTCGCGCACGATGGCCGCCGCCACCTCCAGGGGGATGCGCACGTTCGCCGCCCGCGCCGCCTTGGTGAGGTGGGAGAGGTCCTCGCCGGCGATGTACTCCATGGCGATGAAGTACACGCCCTCCCACTGGCCCACGTCGTAGATGGCGACGATGTTGGGGTGGTTGAGGTTGGCGCAGACCCGGGCCTCGTCCAGGAACTGGTCGAGCTGGTCCTGCTGGTCGGCGAGGTCGGGGAGCAGGCTCTTGAGGATGACCAGCCGCTCCACCAGCCCGGTCTGCCGCGCAAGGAAGATCTCGCCCATTCCGCCGACCGCGAGGCGTCGGAGAATCTCGTACTTGTCGAAGACCCGGGCACCGACTTCGATCATCCAGCCGTCCTGGAAAACGCCCAATCCTATCCCGAACCTGCAGCTTTGACAGGTTTGGGACCGGTCGCTAGGTTGCCGCGCTCGCGGGGACAGGAGGAGCGGATGGCGGACGGGCGCAAGTGGGCGTTGGTGCTGGGGGCGTCGAGCGGCTTCGGGGCCGCGGCGGCGGTGGAGCTGGCCCGGGCCGGCCACGACGTGTTCGGGGTCCACCTGGACCGCAAGGCCACCCAGCCGGCCGCCGACGAGGTGGTGAAGGCCATCCAGGCGCTGGGGCGGACGGCCAGCTTCTACAACGTCAACGCCGCCGACGACGGCAAGCGCGGCGAGGTGCTGGCCCACGTCCAGCAGACCCTCACGCCCGACGGGGCCCGGGTCCACGTGCTGGTCCACTCGCTGGCCTTCGGCACGCTCAAGCCCTTCACCGGCCAGGACGCGGTCACCCGCTCGCAGCTGGAGATGACCCTCGACGTGATGGCGCACTCGCTCGTGTACTGGACCCAGGACCTGGTCGCGAAGGGGCTGGTGCCCGCGGGCGGCCACGTCTTCGCCATGACCTCCGAGGGCTCCTCGAAGGTCCTGCCCGGGTACGGCGCGGTCTCGGCGGCCAAGTCGGCGCTGGAGTCGCACGTGCGCCAGCTGGCCTTCGAGCTCGCGCCCCAGCGCATCGCGGTGAACGCGGTGCGCGCCGGGGTGGCCGAGACTCCGGCCTCCCGCAAGATCCCGGGGTTCGAGGAGCTGCGCGCGGGCTCGCTCCGGCGCAACCCGAGCGGCCGCCTCACCACCCCGGAAGACGTGGGGCGCTGCATCGCCGCGCTGGCCCGTCCGGAGACCGCGTGGATGACCGGGAACGTGCTGGGTGTGGATGGCGGAGAGCACCTGGGCTGAGCGTCCTTTCCGGACGCACCGGCGTGGGCTAAGACAGGGCCGGTCCAGGGGGCCACGACACCGGGCGAAGCGTTCATGCACTTCCTGTACACGCTGGCCATCGTCCTGGTCTTCGCGCTCGCCTTCCCGGTGCTGCTCCTGCACAAGAAGACGCGCTCGGGGGTCGCGGCGCGCTTCGGGTTCTACCCGCGCGGGGCCTTCCCTGCGGGCGGCCGCCCCCGGGTGTGGCTGCACGGCGCCTCGGCCGGCGACTTGCTCGCGCTCTCTCCGATGATCCGCGAGCTCAAGGCGCGCTTCCCCGGCTGCACCGTGGTGCTCTCCACGCTCACTGACTCCGGGTACCTGATGGGCCGGGAGCGCATCAAGGACGCCGACGCCATCACCTTCGTGCCCTGGGACCTCCCTGGCGCGACGCGCCGGGCGATGCGGGCCATCGACCCCGACCTGCTGGTGCTGGAGTACGCGGAGATCTGGCCCAACCTCATCCGCGCGGCCAAGGCGCACGGGGCGCGCGTGGCCATCACCAACGGCCGGCTCTCCCCGGCCCGGCTGGGCTCCTACCGCGCCCTCTTCTCGCTCATCGGCAACCCCTTCCGGCACATCGACCTCTTCCTCATGCGCGAGGACGACGAGGCGGAGCGGGCGCTCGGCCTGGGCGCTCCGCTGGAGCGGGTGTGGGTGACCGGGAACACCAAGTTCGACGCGCTGGTGCCCGCGGACCGGCCCATGCCCGGCGGCGAGGAGCTGGCCCGGGCCTTCGGCTTTTCCGAGGGCGCGAAGGTCTTCATCTGCGGCTCGACCCACGAGGGCGAGGAGCAGGTGCTGCTGCCGGTGTTCAAGCGGCTGGTCGCCGACCACCCCGACCTCTGCCTGGTCATCGCCCCGCGCTACATCGAGCGGGCGGGGCGGGTGAAGGCGCTCGCCGAGGCCGAGGGGCTGGAGGTGCGGCTGCGCACCGAGAAGCCCACCGGCCGCCCGGCGCGGGTGGCGGTGCTGGACACCATCGGGGAGCTGTCGCTCGCGTACCGGCTGGCGACGCTGGTCTTCGTGGGCGGCTCGTTCACCACCCGCGGGGGGCAGAACATCCTCGAGCCCGCGGCCCAGGGCAAGCCGGTGCTCTTCGGCCCGCACATGGAGAACTTCCACGACAGCGTCCGCGTGCTGGTGGGCCGCGGCGGCATCCAGGTGAAGGACGGCGACCACCTCTATCGGGTGGCGCACGAGCTGCTCGCCCGGCCGGAGAAGATGCGCGAGGTGGGCGAGCTGGCGCGGGGGGCGGTCTCGCAGCTGCGCGGGGCGAGCGCGCGCAACGTCGGCCACATGGCGCGGCTCCTGGAGCCCAGGGAGGGCGCGTGAGCCCGGCGCGGATCCTGGTGGTCCGGCTGTCGGCGCTCGGCGACGTGCTGCTCGCCACCCCGGCGGTGCGGGCGCTGGCGGCGCGCTTCCCCGAGGCGCGCATCGACTGGCTGGTGGAGGCGCCGTACGTCCCGCTGCTCGAGGCGAACCCGCACGCGCAGCCGGTGGCCTACCTCAAGCGCGGCGAGCACGCGGGCGTGCGCGGGCTCCTGGCTCTGCGCCGGGAGCTGGCCTCGCGCCGGTACGACCTGGTGGTGGACCTGCAGGACAAGCCCAAGACCCGCCTCTTCCACGGCCTCGCCCCGCAGTGCGTGGCCTTCCGGAAGCGGACCCCGGGCGAGGCCCTGCGCTCGCTCTTCGCCGCCGAGCGGCCGCTGGTGCGAGCCCACGCGGTGGACCTGTTCCTCGAGGCGCTGGCGCCGCTGGGCACCGAGCCGCGGGGGCGGGAGCTGGAGCTGCGGCCATCTCCGTCGGGTGCTGCCGCTCTCGGGGCCATCGCGTCGGACCGGCCGCTGGCGGGACTCGCGCCGGGCGCGCGGTGGGCGACCAAGCGCTGGGCCCCCCAGGGGTTCGCCGAGGTCGCGCGGGGGCTCGCGGCTCGGGGCTTCACCCCGCTGCTCGTCGGCGGGCCGGGGGACGCGGCGGAGTTCGCGCGGGTGCGCGCTGCCGCCCCGGAGCTGGCCTTCCCGGATACGGCAGGCCTCGACGTGGGCGGCCTCGCCGCGGCGGTGTCGCGGTGTCGCGTGCTGGTCGCCAACGACTCGGGGCCGGTGCACGTCGCCTCGGCGCTCGGGGTGCCGGTGGTGGCGGTCTTCGGGCCCACCAGCCCCGCGCGCTGGCGGCCGCTCTCGCCGCGGTCCGAGGTGGTGACCGCGGGCCTTCCCTGCAGCCCGTGCAGCAACCACGGCGGGGAGCGGTGTCCCCTGGGGCACCTCGACTGCCTGGGCCGGGTCGATGCCGCGGCGGTGCTCGCCGCCGTCGATCGCGTGGCGGGGTGAGCGATGCCGAGTCTCCACGGCCTCGTCGAGCGGGTCTGGTACGGCGAGCACCGC
>CAZAIE010000771.1:0-4206 GCA_964485035.1 uncultured Myxococcaceae bacterium
TCGACGGGTCGACTGCAGCGACGGGAGCCGCGGCAGGCGCGGCGGCGGCGGGAGTGGGCTCGGCGGCTTCGATGCGTGCCGAGACGAGCACGACGGCGAGAAGTACGAGGCTTTGGGCTCTCACTTGCGCGTCCTTTGGAATCCCTCGGGCTGCGTTGCCTTGACCGAGCGTCCCCCTGCTACAAAGGCGGCCTAGAATCGCGACCTTTTAACACCCGGCGTCAAAGGCTGTCAATTTGGAGCGTGACGTGAAGCCCTCCACCTTCCAGGGGATTTTCCGGTTCGCTGCCCAGGTCCTCGTGCTGGAGATGACACCTGTCCCCTGCAATTGATGCCGTACGGCGACGACCCGATCATCCCCGACGGCTTCGGTTGAGGTGAGGAACTGTAGTAAGCCACCCGCACGGCGGCAAAAGAAATGGCCTCCGGCAGGGCGCCGGAGGCCAGAAGACCAGAAGCGTCGGGACGGGCTAGCCGCCCTTCTTGAGCTCCGTGAGGACCAGCTTGGCCACGCTCTTGAGGGTGTCGAAGACACCGACGCCGGTGGGAGCCACGGCCTGGTACTCGGGGACGTTGCGCGGGTTCAGGAGGCGGTGCAGCTCGTCCACCGTCGCGACGTTCGGCAGGTCGCGCTTGTTGTATTGGACGACGAAGGGGACCTTGTTCAGGTCGTAGCCCTGCTCGGCCAGATTGACGCGCAGGTTCTCGAGCGACTCGATGTTCGCCTCCATGCGCTCGATCTGGCTGTCGGCGACGAAGACCACGCCGTCCACGCCCTTGAGGATGAGCTTGCGGGAGGCGTCGTAGAAGACCTGCCCTGGCACCGTGTAGAGGTGGAAGCGGGTCTTGAAGCCGCGGATCTCGCCGAGGGACAGCGGCAGGAAGTCGAAGAAGAGCGTCCGCTCGGTCTCCGTGGCAAGGGAGATCATCTTGCCCTTCGCCTCGGGGTTGGTCTTGGCGTAGACGTACTGCAGATTCGTCGTCTTCCCGCACAAGCCGGGGCCGTAGTAGACGATCTTGCAGTTGATCTCGCGCGACGAGTAGTTGATGAACGACATTTCGCTCGCTCGGGGTTGGAGGAGGGCTGCCCCTACTCGCTGAAGAGATTGTCGATGTCGTCGTCCGTGATTTCCGCGAACGGAGACCCCGCCCCGGGAGCTTCGACCTTCTTCAGCAGCCCCTCGAAGATCCGGGTCAGTTCGTCACTGGCCTTGCGCGCGCGCAGGCGGACCAGGCCGATGCGGTTCTTGTCCTCGAAGATGACCACGAGGATGACCCGCCCGGCGACGATGTTGATGTAGATGCAGTCCTTGTCCCCTTCGTGGAAGAGGATGGAGAACTCGCGCTCGCCGATCAGCTTGGCCAGGCCTCCCGTCGCCGCGATGTTGCCGGCGGTGAGCGACGCGAGCGACGTGGTGTCGAGGTCCTGGGTCTTCCCGGTCGCCGCGATGAGCTGACCGTTCTTGTCCACGAGGAAGACGACGCTCGCGTTGGCGTCCTTGGTGAGGCGGTCGCAAACAGCGGTGATCTGGTTGAACTCCTCTTCGTACATCACCATCTGCGGGTTCATGCAGCGGCGCCTCTCTCGGATAACCTGCACCGCGCCACCTCGCGACTGCACGAGTGGGGCCGGTCCCCAGCCTGCTTGCTCCTTGACAGCAGCGCAGTACCTACCAGACGGCCCAGTGCGGCGCAAGTGCGCTCACGGCGGGGGGTTTCCCGCCGTCGCTCCTCCCAGGGTGCGGGCCGGCTGCGCTGTCGTTGACACCTGCGCCCGGCTGGGCAGAGTACCGCCGTGCGCGAGAGACTGACCGACAAGGCGGAGCGGGCACAGCGCATCGTCGAGCGCCTGGCCCTCGCCTACCCCGAGGCCTCGACCGAACTCCGGTTCGAAGGCCCCTTCCAGCTCCTGGTGGCGGTGGTGCTGTCGGCGCAGTGCACCGACGCCCGCGTGAACCTGGCGACGCCGGCACTGTTCACCCGCTTCCCCACGGTGCAGGCGTTCGCGGCGGCGAAGCCCCGGCAGGTCGAGCCCTACATCAAGTCCCTGGGGCTCTTCCGGAACAAGGCCAAGGCCATCGTCGCCGCTGCCCGGCAGATCGTCGCGGCGAACGGGCGGGTCCCGACCCGGCGGGAGGAGCTGGCCGCGCTCCCGGGGATTGGCAACAAGTCGGCCGGAGTCATCGCCATGCACCTGGGCGAGGCCGAAGCCGCCTTCCCGGTCGACACCCATGTCGCGCGGCTGGCCTTCCGTCTGGCGCTCTCGGCGGCCAAGAAGCCCGACCGGATCGAGACGGACCTCCAGCGGCTGCTCCCACCTGCGACCTGGAGCCCGGCCCACCACCGCCTCATCTGGCACGGCCGGAGGGTGTGCACCGCGCGCAGCCCGTCCTGCGAGGGCTGCGTGGTCCTGGACCTCTGCCCGCGCCGGGGACTGGCGCTCCTGGAGGCCCGAGAGGCCCCAGCGACCTAGAGGCCGACCGACTTGCCCTTCTCGTTGTGGACGGGCTTGCCCTCGCGGCGCTCGGCCTCGCGCTCGGCCTTCAGGCGCTTCATGCGGCGCTTGATGAGCTCGCGCTTGAGCGCGGAGACGTAGTCGACGAAGACCTTGCCGTCGAGGTGGTCGATCTCGTGCTGGAGGGCGATGGCCAGGAGCTCGTTGCCCTCGACCTCGAAGGGCTGGCCGTCCTTGTCGAGCGCCTTCACCCAGACCTTGGCCGCGCGGGTGACGTCCTCGGCCTCGCCGGGGAGCGAGAGGCACCCCTCCTGGTAGACCGTCTCCCCCTCCGAGCGGACGATGACCGGGTTGACGAAGGCCATGGGCTTGGCGCCCGGCTGCTTGGGCGAGGTGTCGATGACCACCACGCGCTGGGCCACCCCGACCTGGGTGGCCGCGAGGCCCACCCCGTTGGAGGCGTACATCGTCTCGAACAGGTCGGCGACGAGCGTGCGGACGGCATCGTCGACGACCTTGACCTCTTGGGCCTGCTCCCGCAGGCGAGGGTCGGGCCAGATGAGGATTTCGCGAACCATGGCCTTGCCTTACCTCAAGACTCCCCGCCCCGAGAAGGGAATATCGGGCGGTCGCGCGCACGCGCCGCTTGGGATGCAGCGTCACTCGGCGAGGTTGCGCGCGTACTCCTCCCGTACGGCGTCGTCGGCGAGGACGTCCGCGGCCTCCGCGAGCCCCCGGCCGATCTCGTCGAGGCGGTTGTAGAGCGTGGGGTCTTCCAGGCCCAGGAACCGGTCCGGGTTGAACTCGCGGACGAGCTTCTCGTAGGCCTCGCGCACCTCGTACGACGAGGCGTCGCGACGCAGGCCCAGCACCTGGAAGTAGTCGCCGCCGACGACCTGGTTGTACTTCTCGGCGACGCGCGCCAGGTCCATCCGCACCGCCTCCTGTGGGTTCTCGACGCGGGCGGAGCGGCCGAGCACGGCGATCTCCACCATCCCTGCTGCGGCGAGGGAGTACAGCACCTTGAGGGCCGCGGCCTCGTCCAGCCCACCCTCGAACAAGAGCTCCTCCAGGGTCCGCAGCCCGTCCACGCGGCCCGCCAGGCGACGCTCCCTGGCCGAGAAGCCGAAGTAGTCGAGGTCGAAGCCCTGCGAGCGGGGGCGCAGCAGCGTCGCCGGGCCGCCGAGCCTGGCCCACAGGCGCGCGGTCGAGAACTTGCGCCGCACCCCCTCCGTCGCGAGGGCGTAGGGATGCATGGGCAGCACCACCCGCTCCTCGGCGGGCGGCGACTCGGCGGAGAAGACGTAGGCCGAGGACTCGTCGAGGAACGCGCTGAAGGCGATCTCCAGGACCCTCCGGCGGACCAGCGGGTACAGCTCCGGAGCGCGGATGTAGCCCAGCTCCACCATCGACAGCGCGAGCCGGCGGGCGAGGCGCTCCTCCGACGTCCTCAGCGCATGGTGCTGGGGCGCGGTGATCAACCCGGCGCGGAGCGCCACGTCCTCGAGCCGTTCGACCAGCGAGGTGGAGGCCGCGGCGACCAGCCGTCCCTCCTCGAACCAGAGGGTGCGCTGGGCGTCCAGCCCGGCCACGTCCACCCTGCCGGTGAGCCGGCCATCGAAGGCGCGGCAGAGGAGCATTGGCAGGTCGAGCTGCGCGAGCGTTCCGCGCGGAGGAAAGGGCGGCTCGGTGGGAGCGGCGGGGGCGGAGGTCTTGAATCCCTCGTCGGGAGCGGTCGGGGCCTCCTGCAC
>CAZAIE010000772.1:0-4201 GCA_964485035.1 uncultured Myxococcaceae bacterium
TGGGATGGGGAGAAATAGTTGTCGTCAGCGGGGAGATCTAATTGTCGCTGGGCAGGCCGCCAAGGCCCCCCGCAACCAGCCGTCCCCAAACAAGACTGACCTACCCCGTTCCACGTTCCCCTCCTTCGGCGCGCTCGCGCGCCGCCCGGACAGTCTCCCGGTAGCTTGGTCGAACATTTCAAACAGTCCTGTCGAGTCAGACCACCCCACACGAGACGAGGAAGAGCTCAATCCAACAGCCCGAGCAAGCAGACGATCCTCGCTCGCTGCTGGCACACACGGCATCCCTCCCCCGGGACGATCCGATGCTCGGGATCGGTCTGGCGCTTCTTCGCATACGTTGCCAGAAGACGCTGGGGGCCCTGCTCAAAGTAGGTGACGAGCACCGCCTCCCGCCGCTTCTTCGAAAACCCCAGCATCGCGTCGGCGAGCATCTCCCGCCCTTCGCGTATCACCAGCGCGGTGAACTGCACCGTCCCCTGCTCCGATCGGAGGTAGTCCACGATGCTGGAGTAGGCCGCGTCCCGATCCACGTTCGTGCGGTCGAAGTCTGAGGGGTATTTGTCGTAAATCTTCTTGGCGGTCTCCAGCTTGATGCTCGCAGCTCCCACGCCGTGTTTCCCCCTGTTCAGCAGCACGGAATCGAACCGCAGCTTGTCCTCGACCTCGAGGGTGAGATTGGGGGTGTAGTTCAGCAGCACATCATCCTGAAGCCAACTCAGAAGCCCATCGCCCCGCCGGTTGAACTGATCTGCGATTGCCCCTGCCACCGCGACCGGAGGAACCCGATAGCGCGCGGCGAAGGCGAGGATGAGCGGAGCCAGGTCTCCGATCATCTTGAAGGTCTCGTCCCGGTAGGGGAAGTTCTCCTGCATCGTGGGGCAGGTGGCGCACTCCTTCTCGTAGACGTACGACCGCCGGCACTCCCCGAGGTTCGCGTTGCGCACCTTCATGTTCGGAGGTCGAGCGACGCTGATCTCGTATCTGCCGAACGGGAGGGCCTTGAGCGGTGCAGGATTCTTCTTCGTCTTGTCCGCGGCAGCGGGAGACTCCGTGGACTCCGTCGCCAGAGGGATGGTTGCTCGGAAGCGTCCCTCGTCGTCGACGAAGCCCCGCTCTCGACCGGTAACCGGGAGGTCGTATCGCACCGGAAGCGCGAGGGCCTTGTCACCCGGGTTCGATTGGCCCGCCTTCGCCCGAGACGTCACGGTGACGACCAGCTCGGTGGTCGCCGGTCTCGGCGCCGGACCGGTGGCACCTCGTGCGCTATTGGCCACACCCGCCAATAGACCCTCGACCACCAACTCGTTGTTCGAGTCGTCGAGGTGGAGCTCGGTGTCGAGCCATCGTGGCGCGCAGTCGATGCTCGCTTCGACCGGACGCGGCTGCTCTTGCCGGCCCTTGGGCGGCACCGCCTCGACCCGGATGCCCACGACTCCGTCGAAGTCCTTGGCGTCCGTGACCGGAACATCCACGCTGTAGGTCGCCTGCTTCGGGACGACCCGCAGATCAGTGACGCCCACTGCACCCTGCGGGCGCAGGGCTGCGGCTTCCTTGGGCGGCGCCGCAGACGAGGCCTTGACCCGAAGTACCTTGAGCGTCCACCCCGCCCACTGGTCGTCGTCTCCCAAAAGCGCGAAGGACGCGCGGATCACCGGACTTGCGGTGGTGACCCAGGAGAGCTGCGGTCCCTGCAGCCCCATCTTGCAGAAGCTCCCGGCCACTCCCGAGGTCTTGGAGCGCACGATCCGCGATGCTCCTCCCACGTGTTTGTCGAAGGCCTGGGCCTCGACGGAATCCCCATGGAGGGGACAGGGCGCCCCGTCCTTGCCCAGGTAGTGGACTCCATTCGCGGTCTCGAGCACGAAACGATACCGAAGCGCCTTGCCTGGCGCGGGGTCCTTCTCGTTCTCTAGGTGGAGGAAGAAGGGCTTGGGGTCGAAGCGAACGAGCAGCGTGTGCCCAGGGTCCACGCTCGGCAACAGGGTGAGGCTCTTGCCTTCGACGTCGGCCACGGCGAAGAGCCCGCTGGTGTGCGCCACCTCGGCTGCCACCCGAAGGTCCACGCCACCGATTCTGCAGGCAGCGCCGTCCAGGGCCAGATGGGCGACGGACAGCTTCTCCATCCCCTTCTGCGAGCGCAGAAAGGCGAGCCCACGGGCCAGCGCGAGCGAGAGGCGGAAGTCTCCCCCGCCCGCCTGGAACGCCTGCTGGAGCTGGCTGAGAGGAATCCCGGCGATGGCATCGACCTTGGCGGAGAACACGAGCTTGTGCGCGGGGTCGGTGACCAGCGAGCCGGAGAGCCCGGCGAGAGCGGCGACCTCGGCCACCGGCTTGGCATCCTTGTCCTGGATGCTCAAACAGACCTCTCCGATGCCGGACTGGGAACTCACCGCCTGCGCGGGGCCGACACTGACCGGTCGGCCCTTGAAGACCTCCTTGGCGATGTCGATGAACAGCGCCGTCTTCGCCGCGTCTGCCGGCTTGGAAGGCTTCGCCGAGGGCAGTCGGGCCACGAGCTGGGCCTGCACCTCCAGGCCACTGGGGGCAATGCGCACGACCTTCAGCTTCCCGGCGGCCTTCGACAACTCGAGCACCGCCTCCACAAGGGAGGCCGCGAGGCGAAACTCGTTGCAGGCGCTCCGGTAGCTCGCCAGAGTGAGGCCCGGAGAGATTTTCAGCGTCCCGGGGTTCACCCCCTTCTTGGTCTTCTTCGCTTCCTCCTTCACCGCGGCTTGGTCCACCCCAAGGATGAACTCACCTTCGATTCGCAAGAACTTGCGATCGACTGGAACATCCTCCGGCTTGGCGGGCGCGGCCCCAGGCGCTAGGCGCGCGACCACCGGAACGAGGACCGCCTCGCGCTCGCCTTCCTTGGGCCAGCCCGAGCCCTCCCTCTCCAACTGCAGAGCGACCGCGCCCTCGAGCTCGCGGGGAGCCGCGCCCTTCACCTTCAGCATCCAGGCAAACGCCCCATCGGCGAGGCGGCGGGGCCGGTCGAGCCCCAACGCGCGCTCCGTCTCCGAGTAGGCATCGAACTCGAGCCCTGAGATCGTGACTTGCGCGCTGCCGAAGAGCTGCCCCTTCGCCTTCGGTTCCGGGTCCGTCGCTAGGGTCCAGGTCCCCCAGAAGCACGAGGTGATGGGCAGGACCAGGACGCCACCGGGCGGGTACGGCACCTGGTTCGCCAGCACCAGTTCCTTGCCGCCGCTCAAGGCGACGACCTTGAAGGCACTGGTGGTCGCGTCGTAGTCGAACGCGTCGTCGACGACCAGCGCATGCAGCGGATCTCCGAGCGCGAGATCCTTGCCTGCGATCCAACCGATGGTGAACGGCGCGGGATCCGAGTGCTCGAACGCGGAGGCCTTCAAGTCGGAGTTCAGCCGTGCCAGGCCGCCGCGATCCAGCGCATTGAGCACCCACAGCGCAGTCACCGGGTGGAGGTTCTCGATCTTGAGCAGCCCGTCGTCCTTGAACACCTCGGTCTTTGCCCCACCCAGCTTGAAGAGCCACCCCTTGTCGCCTTCGTCGAGAAGCTGGCGCTGGGTCACGACATCTTTCGCAGGGTCGCACCAAGACAGCTCGTGCGCGTCCGGGGAGATCGTCAGGGCATAGTCCTTCAGCTTCTTGGCGTAGGCATCCAGGCTCTTGCGCGACCACTCGTTGGGTTGGGCGAGCGCCACGTTCCGCCACCGGCTCTTGGCAGCCTCGGAGAGCCCCCCGAACTCGCTCGCCGGCGGCGACGCGTCGGCAGAAGAGATCAGCTCCGGTCCGTGCGTCACCACGACCCGATCCGCCTCCGCCGGAACGCGTACCCGCAGCTTCAGGACCTTGCGCGTCTGACCATCGGGGCCCTTCTCCTCCTTCCGCCGATCCTTGAACTGCGCTGCATCCAGGACCAGCAAACCGGGGACGCAATCGGCGGGCTTGGGCGCGGGCTGGTCCGTCCGTGCGTGTGGCCCCCCCAGCTCGCCCCTGCCGCACTCGGACTTCTTGCACGCCTTCCCGCACACCAGGGCCCGCGGAGCGTCGGCCGACCCCTTCTGGAAGGTCAGGCCGAAGCTGTACTTCTTGGTCGCAGAGGTGAACTCGTTCTCGTCCGGCGGAGGAAGGTGCGTCACGTCGACCTGCAGCTCCACCGGGTATGAGAACGGGCAACCCGCCGCCCAGTCCGCCTTCTCGCCGGGCGGCGCGAAGGTCT
>CAZAIE010000773.1:0-4179 GCA_964485035.1 uncultured Myxococcaceae bacterium
CTTGGGCATCTTGGCCACGAGCTTCATGCGCTCGGGGTTGGTGTCGGCGTTGTCGAGGCGAGGGAGCGGGTTGGCAGACCAGTCGAGCTTCTCGACCGCCTTCTTCGCCGCTTCGATCGTCTTCGCGGTGCTGGAGGTTCCGTGAGTGGTGGGCTTGGCCTGGACGGGCTTGATCATCGGGTGCCTCGTGGGAGGTGGGGATGGAAAGCCTGCACAGTCTGGCGGGACCACGTGGCGGCGGCAAGTCGCGCGGACACCGTCCAGGCAGTAGCGTCCGGGAAGCCCCTGCCCCCGAGGCCCCGATGGCCCACCGAACGTTCCTGCTGCTCGCCGGCGCGGCCTTGCTGCTCGCCGACGTCGTGCTCACCTGGAACCAGCTCTTCACCCGTGAGCGCTGGCTCAGCGGGAGCTTCTCGGCGACCTCCGTCGCGCTCGCACGCGCAGGCCTCGCCGCAGGGCTGGTGCTGCTCGTGGCCGCGGCGGCGACGCTGCGCGGGAGCGGCGCCGGGTCCCTGGTCGCAGGCCTCGCGCTGCCCTGCCTGGTGGTGGCCATCAACCTCCCCTTCGCACCCGGCCACGAGTCCGCCCGCCGCTTCCTGCTCGACCGCCGCCTGCGCGGCTCGCCCATGGCCGGGGTGGACCGCTACCCCGGGCTCGAGCCCGCGAACCTGCGCGCCCAGCTCGCCGACATCCTCGACTTCGCCCGGCACGCATCACCGACAGGCGTCGCGCGGGCCGCCGAAGACCTGCTCTGGAAACGGCTCGCCCGGGACACGCCCTCCTCTGCTCCAGACTGGGCGTCCTGCGGTGAGCCGGGCGGCTGGGACGGCAAGCTCGACGACACCCCGTCCATCGCCCGCGCCCTCGTCGAGCTGCACCTGCAGGCCCCGGAGGCGACGCCGGGACTCCCCGCGCGGCTGGAGGCCGAGGCGCTGAAGCTGCCCGGCCCTGAGCGGGCGCTCTTCACCCTCGCCGAGCTCACCGCCAACCGCCCGCTCTTCGAGCGCGCCTGCACCCTCGCCCGCCACCTCGAGCGCGAGCGGACGCTGGGCGACCTCCGACAGCGACACTCCTCGGCGGTGGAGCGGCTCCGCGCAGCGCCGGGGACTCCGCTCTCGCGTGCCTTCCTGAGCCTGCTCGAGCGCGCGGGACCCGGCGGAGCCGTCCGCCTCGAGATCGCAGGGAGCCTGGCACTCGGAGCCCGCCGGGACGGAGCGACCGCCCCCTGGGACTTCCTCGCGGGCAGGCTCACCACCCTCCTGCGCTCCGCCACCGGGCTCGACGTGCGACTGCTCGACGCGCCCGCCGGGGCACCGGTGCTCGGAGTCACACCCTCGGCAGTCCGACGCGAGCTGCGGGTCCGCGTCGCACGCCAGCGCGAGGGGAAGTACCGCACCGAGCCAGTCCGCCGCGAGGAGTACGACCCAGTCCTCGGCGAAATCGTCACGCGCTGGGAGACCGAGCGCGTGCGCGAGCCCGGCGAAGTCGTCTACGCCGACGAGACCTATCCCGTGGTCGATGCCGAGGTTTCGGTGCCAGCCAGCGAAGCTCCCGTGACGGCGCGGGTCCCGGGTGGGTTCCAGCCCAACCTCTTCGGCTCGATCTGGGAGGCGCGCTGGGGCGCGCTCACCGACGGGAGCGAGGCGAGCGTCGCTGGAACCAATGCCGCCGCCGAGGACCTGGCGGCGCGCATCGCCTGGGTGCTGCTCGGAGGCACACCCCCTGCCGTAGAGCAGCCGTAGACCTGCCTGGGCCAGCGGTCGTGACAGCGCTCACAATGCGCCCTTGGCATGCCGGATCAGCTGTGCAAATCGGCCGAACAGGCCCTTGGAGGGCCGCCAAGCCCACTCCCAGCGCTCGAGGGGGTGGGGGCCCTGCTTCAATACCTTGAAGGTCCCAAGCGGCCCTCTCCGTGGCTCCCAGGAGCCTAGAGCCGCCTTTCCTGCAGATCGATATCTCATTGAAATCACTGTTTTATTCGACACCCCAGGTCGCACCGTTGTCCCCCGTTTAGGCGATCCTGGCACCTCGTCTCACCCCCGCTTGAGTAGAGCCTGGCACCCAGCGCCCTCCCAATCGCCACTAGTGACTCCAACCAGATTGACTACAACACCTACACTTGCTACAAAGCGCCCACTTTCTGCCCGGGGAGGGCGCAATGACTCGAAAGCTCCTGACCAGCGTGATGGTGGCAGTGCTTGGCGGTTGCGGCGTGGCCGACGTCGGAGACGAGGGCTCGGCGACGAGCGCCCGTGCCGACTTCGAGGTCGTGGCCAGCCCCACGACGCTGACCTTCGACGCGGCCTGGAACGAGACCGCCGCCGGCGCGATCTACGAGGGCGGCAAGGTGGCGGTGGACTACGACGCCGCGCGCCTGCCGAACTGCCGCGCCTCCCACAACGGGAACCCGGGCTGGCAGATCCACGCGTACCTGCGCTTCCAGCCGTCCGGCGCCATCGTCGAGAAGGGCCTCTTCGACTACCAGCAGACCGAGACCGGGCCCGACTACCACACCTGGGTGAAGACGCTCCCCGAGTTCGAGGTCCCCGCCGGCACCACTGGCATCGAGGCCTGGTTCAAGAACGGCTCCGGGTTCGACCACCCCTGCACCGAGTGGGACAGCAACTACGGCGCAAACTACGCGTTCGCGGTCCAGCCCAAGCCGGTGGACGCGCTCGGCTCCATGAACTTCCAGAGCGACTGGCGCAACACGATGGACGGCACCATCGCCCGCGGCGGCAAGCTGCTCGTCACCTACGCTCCCCAGCGGATGAAGACCATCGTGGACGCGGCGAAGTCCAGCGGCTACTTCGCGTCGAAGTACCACTGCTACGGCTACGGCTGCTGCTCCTTCGAGTACGCCACGGCGATGCACATCCGCTTCAACTCGTGGGAGGGCTACGCGACGTACCCGGTGGGCGACAAGGCCATCGAGGTGGCGATCCCTGCGAACGCCGGCACCCTCGAGCTCTACTTCGACACCGACGTGTACACGACGACCTGGTTTTGCGGCGGGGGACCCGAGGGACAGAAGTATCCGCAGTCGAGGCCGGACCGGTTCTACGACTCGAACTACGGCAACAACTTCGTCTACACGATCCCGTAGCCGGCACCACCACGGCCGGTGGCAGTCAGGCCTGTCGCTTCGCCAGCCAACGACAGGCTTGACTGCCGGCGGGGTCATCGGCAGTATTCGCCGGCTCTTTTTCAACAGGAATCGCGGGCAATAGTGCTGGAGCGCGCAGAAGACTTCATGCGCCTCGCGTTGAGCGAGGCCCAGGCCGCAGCCGACGAGGGCGAGATCCCAGTCGGGGCGGTGGCCATCCTGGATGGCCAGGTCGTCGGCACCGGGCGGAACCGCCGGGAGAGCGCGCAAGACCCCACGGCCCATGCCGAGCTGCTCGCCATCCAGGCGGCGGCGAAGACGCTGGGACGCTGGCGGCTCACCGGGGTGACGGTCTACGTGACCCTCGAGCCCTGCTCGATGTGCGCAGGGGCCTTGGTGCTGGCAAGGGTGGACCGGGTGGTTTTCGGGACCCGGGATCCGAAGGCAGGTGCGGTCGGATCGCTGATGAACCTGGTGCAGGACGCCAGGCTCAACCACCGGATGGACGTGGTAGAAGGCGTGCTCGCGACGGAGTGCAGTGGGCTCCTCAAGGCGTTCTTCAAGCGCTTGAGAAAGTCCGACGGGACCTGAAAGCAGGCCCGGCGCAGGTTTGACATATCGGGTTTATGGAGAGCTGGCCGAGTTGGTCTAAGGCGCTGGACTCGAAATCCAGTGTACGGGCAACCGTACCGAAGGTTCGAATCCTTCGCTCTCCGCCAATACCGCTCCCCGCCGACCACTCGGCGGGCAGCGGGGCAGCACTGGAGAGGTGGCCGAGTGGTCGAAGGCGCAAGATTGGAAATCTTGTGTACTCGCAAGGGTACCGTGGGTTCGACTCCCACCCTCTCCGCTCCAGAGCAGCACCTGTTTATGGTCGGACAACGGGGGGTCGTGAACCCCGCCAGATCCGGAAGGAAGCAACGGTAGCGTACTTTCTCGTGTGTCCGACCTTCCCTTCGAGGGCCCGGTTCCCAACGGAACCGGGCCTTCGTCTTTTCGGGGCCCTTCGTCGTGAACTGCGCGGCGCGGGCCTACCATGGCCTCTCCACTCGCGAACCCGATCGCCATGAGCC
>CAZAIE010000774.1:0-4175 GCA_964485035.1 uncultured Myxococcaceae bacterium
AGACGTAGCCGATGCCCCACCGGTCCTTGGCGACGGCGGCGGTCATCTCCCCGCCCTTCTTGACGAGGCGCGCCCCCGGGAACGGGTCGTCGCCGCCCAGGACCAGCTCGTTGAAGGAGCGGGCCGCGCGCGAGTCCTTGCCGCGCGCGTAGACCACGATGGGCTGGTCGGGCCCGCCCAGCGCCTTCCACGAGGTGACGTCTCCGCTGAACACGTCGTCGAGCTGCTCCTTGGTCAGGTCCCCGACCGGGTTCTCCCGGTTCAGGATGATGGCCATCCCGTCGCGGCAGACCTGGTAGTCGCGCAGGTAGGGGTCGTCCTCCTCGGCGGCCACGAGCCTGCTGAGTGCGGCGATGTCGATGGCCCCGCGCTTCACCGCGATGACCGCGGCGGTGGTGCCGCCCGGCTCGACCACCACGCTCGCGTTGGGGTTGCGGACCAGGAACTCCTTCACCACCGGCTCGAGGTAGCGGGTGAGGGCGCCGTTGCCGGCGATGAGCAGCGTCTCCTGGGGCGCGGACTTGCGGCAGCCGGGGGCGAGCAGGAGCAGGGCGACGGGGAGCAGGGCGGCGGCGCGCATCAGTTCATGGGGACGTTGCCATCCTCGAGGATGCGCTTTCGTCCCTTCTCCGGGTCCAGGAAGTACTTGATCACCGCGTCGCCGAGCGGGGTGCCAGGCGCGCGCTGGTACAGCGACATGTGGCGGACGATGGGGTAGGTCCCCGACTGGATCGTCGCCGTGGACGGCGCGACCCCGTCGACGGTGAGGACGTGCAGCAGCTCGCGGGTCCCCGCGTCCCCCTTCTCCGCGGCCTTGTTGATGCGCGCTGCCTGCCCCGCGCCGGCGTAGGCGATGCCCCACTCCGGCAGCCCCTCGCGCAGCCGCCGGCCCTGCAGCACGGTGGCCTTGGGGGTGAGCACCGCGTCGGGGCCGAGCACCACCTTCTTGAAGACCTCGTAGGTCGCGGAGGTGCTCTGCGGCGTGAACACGGCGATGGGCTGGTCGGGGCCGCCCACCTGGGACCAGTTGGTGATCGCCCCGCGGAACACGTCGCGGATCTGCCTCAGGGTGAGCCCGCGCACGGGGTTGTCGGGGTGCACCACCACCGCCAGCGCGTCCTTGTAGACGTCGGTGCGCTTGAGCTCGACGCCGCGGTCGCGCGCGAGCTTCTCCAGCTCCTCAGGGACCTCGTCGGTGCCCATGGCGAGGCCGCAGGTGCCGATGACGAGGCCCTTGAGGCCCTGGTGGGCGCCGCAGGTCTGGACCGTGACGATCTGCCCGGGGTGGTCGGCGAGGTACTGCTCGACCACGGCGCGGGCGAGGCCGCCCATCGCCCCGGACCCGCGGATCTCCAGGCTGGCGTCGGCATTGGGCAGCGGGGGCGGAGCCTCGGCGGCGACGGCGGCGACGCCCAGCGCGAGCGCGGCGACGGCGAGGAGCAAGCGCCAGGGGCTCATGGGCGACCCTCCCGGGAGCGGACCAGGCCGTCGACGTGGGCCTGGGCTGCGTGCGTGGTGCTGAGGCAGCGATCGAGCAGGTGCGGATCCTGGAGCACCGCCTTGGGGTAGCGCTCGAGCATCGTCACCCGCAGCTCGCCCAGCCGCTGGCTCAGCCGGCGCAGCTCCACGGTGTCGGCCGAGGGCGAGGACTCCAGTGCCAGCGCGCGGCGCTCCAGGGCGACGACCTCGGCGAGGAAGCCGTGGAACTCCGGGTCGTCGGGGCGGGGCGCGAGCGGCTTGCCGCGGAGCCAGCGCAGGAGCACCAGCGCCGCGCCGGAGAAGCTCATCAGCAGGCCGAAGAGTCCCTGCAGCTTCTTGGCGGTCTCGGCGGTGAGGAAGGTGTCGTTCCGGCGCAGGTACTGGGTGGTGCCGGCGGAGACCGGGAAGCCGGAGGGCACCAGGAGGCGCGACTCGTCGGGGCGCTGGACCAGCCGGTTTCCGACCGCGGGGCTGTAGAGGACCTCCAGCATCCGGTCGATGGCCTCCGGGTCGGCCCTGGCGCTGGCGAGGAGATGCATGTTCACCGCCACCGTCTGGATGTTCTTCTCCGGGACCACCGGGTCGAGGTCGTAGGTGTAGGCGAGGATGGTGCCGTTGGCGGCCCAGCCGTGGCGCAGCGCGAGCGACTCGGGGAAGGGGATCTCCACCACCTGGTAGTGGTGCTTGCGGACCAGGATTTCCACCAGGTACGAGGGCACCGAGGAGACGATGAGCAGGGCGTCGGGCATCTTGCGCTCGGGCAGGCCCAGGAGCTGCTCGGCGGTGAAGTTGGTCTCGACGTAATCGACGTCCTCCTGGTAGCCGGTGAAGCGCAGCAGCGTGAGCGCGACGTCGCGGGCGGGGCTGTTGCGCAGGCCCATGTTCACCGAGCGGCCCTTGAGGTCGCCCATGCCCGCGACCCCGGGCTTCACCAGCAGGTGCACCAGCTCGGGCATGACCGTGGCGACGTGCTCCACGCCCGGGAAGGTGCGCTCGAGGCCCCCCTGGACGAAGGCGGCGTCGAGCTTGCCCTGGCTCACCCGGTCGAGCGCGTCGGTGCCGGAGGAGACCGGCTCGATCACCAGGGTGAGGCCGCGCTTGGCGGCCTCGGACTGGAGCACGCGGGCGAGGAAGTGGCGGTTGCTGACGATGTCGCCGCCGGTGATGCGCAGCGTGTACTGCCGGGGGACGAGCCGCCACGCGAAGCGCCCGGCGACCCCGAACAGCGCGAGGACCAGCAGCGCGCCCACCGCGCCGCGGACCCGGCGGTCGGACTGCAGCGGGGCGAGGATGCGGCGCAGCGCGGCCGCCACGTCGGGTTGAGCCATGGCGGGTGCAGTAGCACGGGCGGGCGGCGGTTGGCAGTCTTGGCCGAGTCTGGCACCGCCAGAGTCCCACGCCAGCGGGAGGGCCGCCGCCGAGTCTCACCGCGTCGAGGCGTGCCGTGGCCGAGTCTGGCACCGCGCCGGCGGGGGAAGTCTGGCACCGCGCCGCCCCCTGCGGCCACCTCGGAAGCGCAACGCAAGCGCCTGGAAGTACGACAGGGGATCGATGAGAACGTGCACCGCGAGGTGCCGGACTCTGGTCGACTCTGGTGACTCTGGTCCGAATCAGTGTCCGCCACGCCCGCTACACCGCTGCGCGCAGAGACCTGCCAAGACACGTCCCGGGAGGGAGGACATGGGGTGGGCGAGGAAAGTGCGGAGTCCTGGGGGACCTCGGAGCGTGAGGATGTCGGAGTCTCGCACCCCGGTGGCCCAGACCTGGCACTGCTCAAACCAGGCCGGACAGGCCGGCGTCACCAGCTGGCGTCGAAGGTGACGAGGGTGTCCGTGACCGGCCCACGGGTGATTCGCGGGCGCTCGGCACGGGACATCTCCAGCATGCACAAGAAGCCGGCCTCGATGACCGGCAGGTAGTCCACGGGGAACAGGCGCTGGGGCATGTGCAGTCTCACCCGGGCGCCGTGGGGGCTGGTCGCCTCCGCCTCGAGGCGGGTCCCCTTGCGCAGCGTGTTCCACTTCACCCTCCCCGCGAACACAAGCTGCGACGGAGTGGCGACTGCGAAGAGGAGCCTCATCCCGAAGCCGTTGAAGACCCGGCGGTTGCCCTCGCGCACGAACGCGGTCCACGCCGGACCATCCAGGTTCCGGTGGTCAGCGACGGCCAGCGAGAGCGCCACCGAGTGCACCTGCGGAAACCACGGGTCGCTCTGGGTCGCGAGCCCTTTCAGCGAGGAGGCCAGGGCGGGTGGCAGGGCCTGGACCAGCTCGGGGGGCGGGCACAGATACTCCAGCGCCGTCCGCTGCAGGCTGGCCTTCACCAGGCAATCGGGATGGGAGTCGAGCCCCTTGGGGAGCGAGGCGAGGTACGCCTCCACGCGTTTCAGCACTGCACTACTCCTCTTCCTGGTCCGTCAGCTCGCGCAGGAACTCCTCGCGGGTGATGAGCCCCTTCTTCGCCATGATGCGCAGCAGCGCCCAGAACTTCGTCTCCAGCTTGGCGATCTCGTCGTCGGGGCTCTCGGCCTTCATGCCGAAGAGGTAGTTCAGGTCGTCGTCCACCGAGGGCTGCTCGGGGCCGGTGGGCTTCTTCTTGCGGCGCCTCTCCGCGCGCTCGCGGATGAGGTCCGCCAGCGCGGTCCGCTCGGTGACCTCGACCACCTCGGCGCCCTGGAGGACCGGCATCTCCTCGTC
>CAZAIE010000775.1:0-4173 GCA_964485035.1 uncultured Myxococcaceae bacterium
TCCACGCGCTGGTCTGGACCTCGCCCACGCCAGCATCGGGGCCGGCCCCAGGCGCCGAGCCGGCTGCGTGTAGGCGGACCTTCCGGGCCTCGAGGCCCACGTAGAGAACCGCGACCCCGAGGAGGAAGACGGCGATGACGCCGAAGAGAGCCAGCGCGTAGAGCAGACCGTCCCGCCGCCGAGAGACGCCGGTCATGGGCTACGGCTTGGGCTCGGCGTAGCGCGGCTCCTTGGCCAGCTTGCGCAGCGCCTCGAAGATGTCCGGGAGCGCCGAGGAGTTTGCCTTGTTGGCGATCCACGTGGGCAAGGAACCTCCCGGGTCGGTGAAGAGGAGGTAGGTGGCGTAGGTCTTGGCGCCGTTCTCGCGGGGCTCGAGGACCCAGGAGCCCTCGTTGACCTTGACGCGCACCACCCCGTCCTTGGGCGCGGGGCCCTTGTCCGAGATGTTCCAGTACGTCTTCAGGTAGCCCTTGCCCTCGCGCCAGTCGCTCTGGTCGCTGACCCGGATGGTGTAGTCGCGGCGGGAGGCCAGGGGCGCATTGATGAGCGAGTAGAAGTGCCACGCCCGGACCTTGCCGTCCTGCTCCTCCTTGGAGAGCACCTTGCTCTCCTCGGTGTAGGGCATGGTTTCCTTGTACCGCTCGAGGTCGGTGAGGACGCGGAAGACGGCGTGCGGCGGGGAGTCGATCTCGCCGACGGTCTTGAGTTCCTTGATGTCGCTCCCCGCCTTGGGGCGCGAGTGGACGGTCACGCCCTTGGTCTGGGCCTTCACCTCCCACTTCGGCTCGTCCTTCGCGGGTTCCTTGGCTGACTCCTTCGCCGGTTCCTTGGCGGGCTCCGCCGCCTTCGCGGGCTCGGCGACAACCGTCGCCGGCTCCGCAGCGGGCGCGTCCGCCCCGGAGGACGAGGCGAGCAGTGCGGCAAGTGCGAGGGCGGAGAGCATGCGAAGGTCCTTTCGTCGAAGAGCGCGGGCAGTCTAGCAGACGGGAATCGGGGTGCCGCTGTTCATCACAACCGTGCTAGGCTCCTCGCCGTGCGAACCGCCCTCCTGACCGCCCTCCTCGTTGGCGGGCTCGTGCTGGCAGGACCTGCACGAGCCCAAGACCTCGCTCCCCTGGCGCCCTTGAAGCCGGCGCCCGCGGACGATCCGCTCGCGCCGCTGGCGCCCCTGACGCCGGAAAAAAAGCCGGCGAAACCGGCCAAGCCCCCCGCCAAGCCGCCCGCGAAGCCACCGGCCAAGCCGCCCGAGAAGCCACCGGCCAAGCCGCCCGAGAAGCCGGCGGAGAAGGCCAAGCCCCCGGAGAAGGTGGAGAAGGCTCCCGACAAGGTGGAGGTCATCCGCCGCGTCGCCGCGGACAAGGTGCTGCTGCGCGGCGTCCCCTCCCAGGCGCTCAAGCCCGGACAGTCGGTGACGCTGAACGTGAAGGTCACCGACCGCGACGGCAAGACCATCGCCTGCGAGGTCATCCTCACCGCGAACGTGGGGACCATCACCGCCGCGGTGGAGACCGCACCGGGGCTCTTCACCGCGACGTATGCCGCGCCGCAGACCGGCCTGGACTCGAACGCCGTCGTCCGCGTCGACGTGAAGAACGCGGTCCGCTCGACCTTCACGGAGGCCAAGATCCCCATCACCCCCGCCGCCGCTCCCGAGCTCCCGGGCCTGGTGGCGCTGACCCCGCTCGAGAAGAAGGCCCCCAAGGCCAGGAAGATCGCCTTCGCCGAGGTCCCCGAGGTCCGGGCCGGCGAGGTGGGCAAGGTCCGCTTCCAGGTCGAAGACCAGGACGGCAACCCCATGCCTGCCGAGGGCATCGAGCTCAAGTCCGCAGGCGGCAAGTTCGCCAACGTCCAGGAGGACCAGGGCACCTACGTCGCCGACTTCGTCCCCTCCGACGAGCAGTCCGGCGAGGTCGCCATCTACGCCGAGTCCTCGGGCGGCGAGCGGCTGGCGGGCAAAGCGCTCGTCAAGGTGCTGGAGCGCCGCTCCACCCAGAAGCTCGTGGGCGTCGGCGTCCTGGTGGGCGGCCTCACCAACCTGGGCAAGGTGGCGAGCCCCCAGTTCGAGTTCACTGGCGAGTTCCACCTGTTCCGGGTCGTGCGCCTGGGCGTGCTCGCCGGCTACGCCCCCGCCAGCGCCTCCCAGGTCCAGGAGACCGAGGGCGCACGGCAGGCCGACTTCAGCTTCAACATCATCCCCATCGTCGCCCGCGCCGCGTTCGAGCCCACCCTCGGTCCCATCGACCTCTTCATCGGCGGGATGGGCGGCGTGGCCATCGTCAACGGCAACGCGACGGCGCCTGACGGCAGCAAGGTCGACATCTCCCAGACCGTGCTCAACCTCGGCCTCTACGCGGGCGCCGGGCTGCAGCTCGGTCCAGGCATGCTGGTGGTGGAGCTGCGGATGACTCGCGCGGTCCTCGACTACCAGGCTCCCGAGCTCAACGTGAAGGGCAACCTGGGCGGCTTCTCCGGCGCTCTGGGCTACAAGTTCGAGTTCTGACAGTCAGCTCACCCATATAAGGATGCGGAACCGGACGGGGGAGTCTCCAACCGTCCGGACTGCCTGCATTGTTCCTGAAAGTCCGGCAACTAGCCGATTTTCCGGGCGAATCCCAGTGCACAAACGGCGATGGCCGCCCCGTCCACTCGAGGACGAGACGGCCATCGGACAAAGCGACAGCGAAGGCTAGCGGGCGCGCATGCCCTTCTTCACCGACTTCTGGTGACGCACCTTCTTCCGGCGCGCGGCGACCTGCTTCACCTTCGCGCGGTTCTTCACGGTCCGCTTCGTCCGATTGCCCTTCTTGGCTGGCATGACTGCTCCTTTCACGGTCTGTACCCGGTCCGGTACCCGGCCGGCGTGGGCGCCATTCTAGCGGCGGATTTTTGGCTTGCCAGGAATCTCTGCGCTTGCGGCCTCAACCCGAGGATGACTCGGAGGAAGGCGCAGACTCCCGGCGCTTGCCGACGATGGACTCCAGGCGGGTCCGCTGCTCGGAGTCGAGCTTCTCGAAGCGCACGCCGATGGCCTTCCCGGGCCTGGCCCAGGCGACGACCGCGGTCACCTGCAGCGAGTCGCCGGCGCCGAACTCGATGGTGAGGTCGAGGTGCGTGCCGGCCTCGTACGGCCGCTGGGTCAGCAGGCAGAGCCCACCCATGCCGATGTTCTTGG
Source organism: uncultured Myxococcaceae bacterium (assembly GCA_964485035.1). Classification (GTDB taxonomy): domain Bacteria; phylum Myxococcota; class Myxococcia; order Myxococcales; family UBA5297; genus CAZAIE01. The sequence continues at coordinate 3,173 of CAZAIE010000775.1, forward strand.
TGCACGCCCTCAACGCCAGGGCGAGCTCCTGCGCAGTCCCGTAGCGGACGCCCAGCTTCATGGGCTCCCTCGGGGTGGTGCGGCGCTCCGACCCCTTCGATGGTCCCCCGAGCTCATCGAGATCGATGTCGAACTCGTCACTCGTGCTGTTGGCCATTCGCTCCTCGGTGAAGGCGCACCATTGTAGCCGATCCCGGATGGGCCTGGCCTTTGTGGATGGCCCCGACCCACGAAAAGTCGCTCCCACGCCCCGTCCGTGGTATCGCCCCGCGCGCCATGGCAGCCCGTCCCATCCGCCCTGCCCCGCCCCGGTCCCGCTGGCGCCTCGTCCTGGGCATCTGCTGGTTCGCCCTCGCGGCGTGGCTGGGGCTGGAGTTCGCCCGACTGCCCGGGACGGAGGAGCTTTCGAAGCTGGCCACCGCCCAGGTCCGGGAGACGGCGACCATGCGCACCCGGCTCCGCGAGGCGGCCGAGAAGCAGCGCAAGCTCCGCATCCGGCAGCAGTGGGTGGAGCTCGCGCAAGTGTCCCGCCCGGCGCTCACCGCCATCCTCACCAGCGAGGACGCCCGCTTCTTCGAGCACGGAGCGGTCGACCTGCGCGAGCTCGAGGCCTCGGTCCAGGACTCCCTCGGCGAGGGCAAGCCGCTGCGGGGGGCCTCCACCCTGACGCAGCAGGTGGTGAAGAACCTGTATCTCTCCGAGGACCGCAGCCTCCTGCGCAAGGCCAAGGAGGCGTGGCTCGCCTTCCGGCTGGAGGGGGCGCTGCCCAAGAAGCGGATCCTGCGGCTCTACGTGAACCTCGCGGAGTGGGGCGACGGCATCTTCGGCATCGAGGCCGCGGCGCAGGCCTACCTCGGGAAGCGCGCAGCGGACCTCACCCTGGCCGAGGGCGCGGCGCTGGCCTCGATGCTGCCCAACCCACGCCGCTTCGGTCCGCACCAGCCGGCGGTGCTGCGCCGCCGGCTGGTGCGGACCGAAGCGGCGTGGGTTGGGCAGCATCG
>CAZAIE010000776.1:0-4159 GCA_964485035.1 uncultured Myxococcaceae bacterium
CGCGTGATCGCGCGACGCGCGCGTCTTGCTCGAACGACACAAGGTCTGGGTCGAGGACCTCGGCAGCGCCAACGGGGTGGTCGTCGACGGCCAGCGCATCGCCGAGCCCACCCCGGTCTCCGAAGGGACCGAGGTGACCATCGGCGGGGCGCTGGTGAAGCTGGCCCCGGCGCGCAAGGCTACCTCGGCCCGCGTGGCGAGGCCGGCGACGGGGAAGAGCACGGCGCTGGCCAAACCCGAGGGCGCCACGCCGGTCCGCAGGCCAACGCGGATGATGGCCGCTGGCGAGGCCCCGAAGCGGGCGCGTCCGCTCGGCAAGCCCCCTGCCGCCTCTCCGCGGGGCGACGGCAGGCCTGCGCTGCGCGGCATGGCCGGGCCTTTCGCGCATCTCCAGTACGACCTCGACAAGCCCAAGGCCCTGGTGGGGCGCGTCCCCCCGGCCGACGTGGTCATCGACGACGACTCGGTGAGCCGCCGGCACGCCGAGGTCATCAAGATCGGCTCGCGCTTCTCGGTGCGGGACCTGGGCAGCGCCAATGGCACCTTCCTGAACGGCGACCGGGTGAGCGAGGCGCCGCTCACGCCCGGAGACGTGGTGCGCTTCGGCGTGGTGGAGATGTCGTTCTCCGGTCCCGGCGGAGCGAAGGCCGAGGCCAGCCCCGAGGCGAAGAAGAAGAAGCTGATCCTGCTGGGGGTGGGCGGGGTGATGGTGCTCATCCTGGTCGTCGCCGCGGTCATCGGCAGCAAGCCGCCGCAGCCACCGGGCGGCGGCGGTGGTGGTGGCGGCACCGGGCCTGGAGTCGAGGAGCCGCAGGAGGACGTGCTGCGGCTCATGGGCAAGTGCCGGGCGTTCTCCGACCAGGACTCGCCCAACCTGGACTGGGAGCAGGCCTCGAAGGTTTGCCAGCGGGTGGTGGAGCTGGACCCCACCATGGCCGAGGCGCGCACCCTGGTGAAGAAGGCCAAGAAGGAAAAGGAGATGGAGGCGCTGCTGAAGGAGGCCAACCTCAAGGCGTCCACCTCTCAGGAGGAGGAGGCGCTCAAGATCCTCGTCAAGATCGAGCGGGAGTCGAGCGTCTACCCGCGCGCGTCCCGCAAGTTCAACGAGGCGGTGGACATCCTCTTCAAGCGCAACAAGGCGCAGTGCAAGGGCGACTGCAACGCCGGCCGGTTCGAGTACGGCATCCCGGCCTGCATCCGTGCGCTGGAGTTGACCTGCAACATGCCCGAGGGCGCCGACCCGGAGACGATGCGCTTCTTCCAGAACGCCGCGCGCCAGACCGGCCGGTCGAAGGAGTACACCTGTCCCCCCGAGTACGCGAAGTTCCAGACCACGGTGCAGATGGGGGCCGACCCGAGCGTCGAGGTCGACCGCATCCTGCGCACGAAGTACTCCGACGTGAACGTGCACCGGCTGCTGATGCAGTACTACACGCAGGGCGGGGCCAAGAAGGTCGCGGAGCAGATGAAGAACATGCGCTCCCGCGACCCCAACATGCGCGCCGCGCTGAACGAGATCATCCAGTCGCTGGAGGTCATCGACGGCCGGTTCACCACCTGGCAGGGCCTCGTGCGCCAGAGCCGCGCGCAGGACTCGCTCGCGATGGTGAAGGAGGCGGTGGAGGCCGAGAACCGCTTCATGCCGCCACTGCCGCCGCCCGCCCAGAGCCAGATGCTCAGGGAGATGGGCACGCAGACTGCGAAGCTCTTCTTCTCCATCAGCCGCGACGAGCTCAACCGCGGGCGCTACGACCTGGCCTTCAAGAACGTCCACGAGGGCTACAAGCTCGACCCGCGCAACACCGACATCGTCGGGGTCATCGGCCAGATGGAGCGTGAGGCGTCGCGCCGGCTCAGCGCCGAGCCCGGGTGCGAGACCTACACCTACGCCGCGTCGATCACCCGGCCCGAGACCGCCATCCACAAGAAGGCCGTGGAGATGATGAAGAAGGAGGGCTGCCCCGAGTAGCCCTCCTTCGGCGCGCCGACCTGGATTCCGAGAGCGGAGGACGGGTGGTGAAGGCGAAGCCTTTCATCGTGGGGGTCGTCTGCTGCCTCGGCGTGTCGCTCGCCGTGGTTGCGTGCTCGCCGTCGCTCGATTCTGCCGGGGTCGCCAAGAAGGCGCGGCGGCTGATGGTGGAGTGCCTCGAGTCCTCCGACCCGGCCGAACGCGACCCCAGCCCTGCCCCCGCCACCTGGTCGACGGCGACTGGGCGCATGCCGAGCAGGTCTGCTCGCTCTGGATCTGGCTAACGAGGGCCCGCTCTCTGTCTCACGGGAGGCGCTGCGGTCGCTGCAGGTGAGCTGCGGGCAGTAGGCCGGACCGAGCCGCACAAGGAGCAGGAACATGGCCGAGTCGTACTCCACGGGGCCGGCGCTCCAGGGCAAGGGGCCGTTCGCGCCGCTGCGCTTCCTGCTCGACCAGCCGAAGGTCGCGGTGGGCCGAGTGCCGCCCGCCGACCTGGTCCTCGACGATGGCTCGGTGAGCCGTCTGCACGCCGAGGTGTTCCGCAGCGGCTCCCGGTTCGGGGTCCGGGACCTGGGCAGCGCGCGCGGGACGTTCCTGAACGGCGAGCGGGTGAGCGAGGCTCCCCTGAAGCCGGGTGACGTCGTGCGGTTCGGCACGGTGGAGCTGGTTTTCGAGGCGCCGGATCCGCTGCCCATCCCGGGGAGGAGCCGGAGGCGGGTGGTCGTGGCGCTCGCCGCGGGCGGGCTGCTGAGCGCTCTGGGCGCCGCGCTGTGGCTCGCCCGGACCCCGAAGGCACCGAAAAATCCACCGCCGCCGATCGAGAGCTCCGCGGAGTCGTTTCGCAGGGCCCTCGGGAGGTGCCTTGGCCACTCCGATCCGGACGGGACGAACCTCGCCTGGGCCCAGGCCGTGAAGGCTTGCCAGGAGGCTGTGGACCTCGACCCGACGCACGACGACGCGCGGGCCCTGCTGAAGCGGGCCAGGCGCGAGTTGGAGCTGGAGGCTCTCTTGAGGGAGGCCACCCTCAAGGCCGCCACCTCCCAGGAAGAGGATGCGCTGCTGCTGCTCCAGACAATCGACAGGGACTCGAGCGCCTTCTCCAAGGCGACGAGCAAGTTCCGGGAGGTCCAGGAAATCCTCTTCAAGCGCAACCAGGCGCAGTGCAAGGCCGACTGCGAGACTGGGCGCTTCGAGGAGAGCCTGCCCGCGTGCCTCCGGGCGCTGCAGCTCACCTGCAACGGTCCCGACGGGGCCGACCCGGAGACGCTGCGGTACTACCAGAATGCTGCGCGCCAGATCGGGCGCTCGAAGGACTTCGACTGTCCGCCCAATCCGTTCCAGGTAACCGCCCTCGCCAAGCCCGAGCCGCGCCAGATCCGCTTCACCTCACCGGACCCGAAGTTGTTCCGCCCACTGATGACGTACTTGCGCGAGGGTGGGGCGAGGCGCGCGGCGGAGCAGCTGAAGCTCGTGCGAGCGAGCGACCCCGTCAAGCGCCCCGTGGTGGCAGAGATGATCGTGATGCTGGAGGTCATCGACGCCCGCTTCGCCACCTGGCAGGGCCTCGTCCGCGAGCGGCGGGCCCATGAGGCCCTGCCCCTGTTGCAGGAAGTGGCCGAGGCCGAGGCCAGGCTCTTCGGAACCCTTCTGGACCATGCGCCCCAGCCGAGCCGGTTGTTGCGCGAGATGCAGGCAGGAACGGCGCAGCTGTTCCTCTCGCTGGGGCGCGAGGAGGCAGGTCGCGGGAGGTCGGACCTCTCCTTCGCACACGTCGAGCAAGGCTACCGGCTGGAGCCTGGCAATGCCGACCTCGGGAGCCTCCTTGTCCAGTTGGAGCGCGAGGCCTCGGCGCGGCTGGCCCGCGAGCAGACCTGTGAGAGCTTCCGCTTCGTCACCTCGACCACCAGGTCCGACACCACGCTGCACGCCCGTGCCGCCGAGCTTGCGTTCAAGGCCGGTTGTCCCGCCGTCGAGTAGCGCCGCCGTTGTCCAGACCCGGAGGGGCGGCTAGATTGCGCCGCAACGTCTCCTTTGCAGCAGCCCGCCAGCCCCTCTCGGGGAGGAATGCCCTCTGTCTACGCTCCGCCCACTCGCCCTCCGTCTCGGCCTGCTCCTCGGCCTCTTCGCCACCGGCTTGCCCAGCGACAATTAGATCTCCCCGCTGACGACAACTATTTCTCCCCATCCCAC
>CAZAIE010000777.1:0-4143 GCA_964485035.1 uncultured Myxococcaceae bacterium
GCAGCGGAGTGCCCACCTCGGGCGCCGCGGCGAGGGCGAGGAGCACGGCGGACTGGATGAGCATCATGGTCGCTCCGCCTCGTCTCCCCGCAACCGATCCCGTGGCGCCTACCGTGCTGCCCATTCAGATGCCGTGCCGCCCGCCCGGGTTCGCCCGCCTCACGCAACGTCTCGTAGACACTCGGTTCTCCAGGAGGAGGGCGCAGGACGGACCCACGGAAATCCGTGGCGGGGAGGGGATTCCTGGGCGGCAAACCAAGGCCCCGCGTGCTTTGATGCCGGGCGATGAACGACCTGACATCTCGCGAACTCGCCTTCTCTCCAGGACGTCTGGGCCCGCTCGAGCTGCGCAACCGGTTCATCAAGGCGGGCGCGTACGAGGGCAAGTGCCCCGGCGGTCTGCCCTCGGACGACCTGCTCGAGCACCACCTCGCCATCTGCCGCGGCGGAGTGGGGATGACCACCGTCGCCTACTGCGCGGTCTCGGCGGACGGCCGGACCTTCGAGCAGCAGATGTACATGCGCGACGAGGTCGTGCCGCCGCTGCGCCGCCTGGTCGAGGCCTGCCACGGAACCGGGGCCAAGGTGTCGATCCAGCTCGGGCACTGCGGCTTCTTCAGCCGCAACAAGCAGGTGACCGGCGGACGTCCGTTTGGGCCTTCGTTCGCGCTGAACCTGTACGGCGTGCTCATCGGCCTGCCGTTCGCGCGGGCGATGACCGAAGAGGACATCGTTCGGACGGTCGACGAGTTCGGGGACGCAGCGGCGCGCGCGGTGGAGGCGGGCTTCGACGCCATCGAGCTGCACTTCGGCCACGGGTACCTGCTCAGCCAGTTCCTCAGCCCGGGCTTCAACCGGCGCACGGACCGCTACGGCGGGAGCCTCGAGAACCGGCTGCGCTTCCCGCTGGAGGTGCTCCGCCGCGTGCGCGAGCGCGTTCCCCGGGACTTCCCGCTCCTCTGCAAGATGAACCTGCGCGACGGGTTCCGCGGCGGCCTGGAGATCGACGAGGCGGTAGAGGTGGCGCGGGCGCTCGAGCGCGGGGGGGCCACGGCGCTGGTGATGTCGGGCGGCTTCACCAGCAAGGCGGCCTTCTACCTCTTCCGCGGCAAGACGCCGATCAAGGAGATGGCCGAGGTCGAGCACAACGCGATGATGAAGGTCGCGCTGCGAGTGTTCGGCCCGTTCATCATGCGCAGCGACCCGTTCGAGGAGCTCTTCTTCCTGGAGGACGCGAAGCGGGTCCGGGCCGCGGTGCAACTCCCGCTCTGCCTGCTGGGCGGCGTGGTCTCGATGCAGGGTGTGGAGACGGCGATGCGCGAGGGCTTCGAGTTCGTGGTCATGGGGCGCGGGCTCATCGCCGACCCGGACTTCGTGGCGCGCGCGCAGCGGGGTGAACTCGAGCGCTCGCGGTGCGACGCGTGCAACCGCTGCGTCGCGGAGATGGACCGGCCGGGCGGGGTCCGCTGTGTGTGCGTGGAAGAGGCGAAGCGGTAGGCGGCCCGAGCGGCCGGGGGGGCGCATGAGGCTATCGACACAGGTCACGGGGACGTCCTTCTCCTTCAGGGACCTGAAGGACGTGCTCGCCAAGGCGAACGAGCTGCGCAGCGGCGACGTGCAGGCGGGCGTGGCGGCGTCGAGCCTGCGCGAGCGGGTGGCGGCCAAGCGGGTGCTCGCGGACGTGACGCTCGCGGAGCTGCGGCAGGCGCCTTCGGTGCCGTACGAAGAGTGCGAGCTGAGCCGCATGGTCGAGGAGACCCTCGACGAGCGCGCGTTCCGCAAGGTGGCCTCCCTCACCGTGGGCTCGTTCCGCGAGTGGCTGCTCGACGAGCGCACGACGGGCGAGGAGATCCTCGAGGTGTCGCCCGGGCTCACGCCGGAGATGGTCGCCGCAGTCGCGAAGCTGATGTCCAACATGGACCTGGTCCTCGGCGCCCGGAAGATCCGCGTCGTGGTCCGCTGCAACGCCACGCTGGGGCTTGCGGGCCGCATCTCCAGCCGCCTGCAGCCGAACCACCCGCGCGACGAGGTGGCGGGCGTGCTCGCCGCCGTGCGCGAGGGGCTCTCGTACGGGAACGGCGACGCGGTCATCGGCGTCAACCCGGCCACCGAGTCGGTGGAGTCGGTCGTGGCCATCCTGCAGGCGGTGAAGGACTTCATGCGCCGCTACCGGGTGCCCACCCAGAACTGCGTGCTCGCGCACCTCACCACGCAGATGGAGGCGCTGCGTCGGGGCGCCCCGGTCGACCTCTTGTTCCAGAGCCTCGCCGGGTCGGAGAAGGCGAACCGCAACTTCGGCATCTCCATCCGCCTGCTCGACGAGGCGTGGGACCTGGTGCGGCGCGAGGGCACCGCCCAAGGGCCCAACGTCATGTACTTCGAGACCGGGCAGGGCACCGCGCTCTCGGCCGAGGCGCACTACGGCGCGGACCAGGTGACCATGGAGGCGCGGACGTATGCGCTGGCGCGGCGGTACCAGCCCTTCCTGGTCAACAGCGTCGTCGGCTTCATCGGCCCCGAGTACCTCTACGACGGTAAGCAGATCACCCGGGCCGGGCTCGAGGACCACTTCATGGGCAAGCTCTCGGGCATCTCCATGGGGTGCGACGCCTGCTACACCAACCACGCGGTGGCGGACCAGAACGACCAGGAGGATCTGGAGATGCTCCTGGCGATGGCCGGCGTGAACTACCTGATGGGCATCCCCATGGGCGACGACGTGATGCTCAACTACCAGACGACCTCCTTCCACGACAACGCGTCGCTGCGGCGCCTGCTGGGCCTGCGGCCGACGCCAGAGTTCGAGGCCTGGCTTTCGCGGATGGGGCTCTGGCGCAACGGGGCCCTCACCGACCGCGCCGGCGATCCCTCGGTGTTCGACGCGGAGGGGCTGCGATGAGCCGCGACGAGACCCGCCGGGTGGCACGCTGGCTCGAGGACCCGGAGCCGGCTCCGAGGCCGCCGCGCCGGGAGAAGGAACCCCCGCAGGCGCCTTCCGACCGGCCGTTGCGCGTGGACTCGCCGCGCGACCCCGCGCTGCTCGAGCGGCTGGTCCAGGCGACGCCCTCGCGGATCGCCGTGGGACGCACGGGGCTGCGCTACCTCACCGAGGTCTACCTGGGACTGCGTGCCGACCACGCCATCGCCAAGGACGCCGTGTACAGCGAGGTGAAGGACGGCTTTGCCGCGGGGCTGGGCTGCCTGGAGCTGCGCACCCGCTGCAAGGACCGGGAGGACTACCTCCTCAACCCTGCGCGGGGCCGCCGGCTCGACGAGGCCTCCGAGGCGCTGCTGCTGCGCGAGGGCACGCACGGCGCGGACGTGCAGATCCTGGTCGCCGACGGGCTCTCGGCCTGGGCGGCCGAGGCGAACGCGCCCGCCCTGCTCCCTGCGCTGCAGCGCGAGCTCACGGCGGCGGGATGCCGGCCGGGACGCCCCTTCTACGTCCGCTTCGCGCGCGTCGGCGTGCAGGACCACGTCGGCGTGCTGCTGAAGGCCCGGGCGACGCTCATCTGCCTGGGTGAGCGGCCGGGCCTCGGGACCGGCGACTCGCTCTCCATCTACCTGGCGTATGGCCCGCGGCTGGACCAGGACAACGCCGAGAAGAACTGCATCTCCAACATCCGCAAGCTGGGGCTTGGGCCCGAGGCGGCGGCGCGCGAGGCGGCCGAGGTGCTGCGCCGGGCCTTCGCGACCGGGCGGGGAGGGGTGAAGGCGCCATGAAGCTCATACCGCTGAGGCCGAAGCTCCTGTCGTGCCGGCTCATTCCGCAGATCGACCCGGTGATGGGCCGCTCGCTCGGCTGCGACCCCGCGCGCCACCGCTCGGTCGGCCTGGTGACCTGCGACCAGGACGACTCGCTCTACGCGGCGCTGGACCACGCCACCAAGTTCGCGGCCGTTGATGTGGTGTACGCGAAGTCCTTCTACGCCGGCGCGGCGCACGCCTCGGGGCCGCTCTCCGGCGAGATCCTCGGGGTCCTCGGCGGGGCCGACCCGGACCACGTCGCCGAGGGGCTGCTCGCCTTGCGCCACGCACTCGCCGAGGAGATCTGCTTCTACACGCTCGAGGGAGAGAACCAGCCGTCGTTCTTTCCGCACGTCGTCTCGAGCCTGGGCCGCTACCTCTCCGCCGAATCGGGGC
>CAZAIE010000778.1:0-4137 GCA_964485035.1 uncultured Myxococcaceae bacterium
GTGTAGCGTCCGAACCCGGGCAGGGCGCGCAGCCCCGCAGCGCTGCGCGGGAAGCCGTGCTCCGCCAGCTGCCGGGCCGCGGCATGGAGGTTGCGGGCGCGGGAGTAGTAGCCCAGGCCCTTCCACTCGGCGAGGACCTCCGGCAGCGGCGCCGCGGCGAGCGCCTCCACGGACGGGAAGCGGGCCAGGAACCGCTGGAAGTAGGGCACCACCGTCGAGACCTGGGTCTGCTGCAGCATCACCTCCGCGAGCCAGACGCGGTACGGGGTGCGCTGGCGCCGCCAGGGCAGGTCACGGGCCTCGCGGTCGAACCAGGCCAGGAGCGCCCGCCGCGCCGTGGAGAGCGCCCAGCTGCTAGAAGGCGAGGTCACAGCAGCCGTTGCCCTGGGCGCAGACGTTCGCCTCGGTCTTGGGGACCGTGCACTTGGCGGGCTCACCGCTGCGCCGGCAGGTGCAGCTCCACTCCGACGCGGCGTCGGTCCGCGCGCAGTCCGCGGCGGTGGAGCGGGTGGCGCAGGTGCACCGCGCGCTGCAGAGAGTGGAGGAGAACGTCGTCGAGCAGGTGAGCTGCGCTGCTGTGGCCCGCTGCATCAGCACGCTCAAGGGGTCGCAGGCCCGCGCATTGAAGCTCCCGTCGACGACCTCGCCGTTCGCGAGCTTCACGTGGTACCGGCCCGCGGCGCTCGAGTTCGGGTAGAGGTCAGTGAAGGAGACAGTGCCCGAGACTGCGCGCGTGGTGAACTCCACCCCGTCGTCCCCGCGCACCGAGAAGGTGAGCTCGGCCAGGCGCGTGCGGTCCTTCCCCTCGACCTCGTAGTCCCCGGTGCTGGAGCCGCTCACCGACAGCCATAGGAACGTCCCCCGCCCGACCACCCCGAGCCTCGCCGCCTCGTCGCAGGCATCCGCGTCGGGGTAGCGCGTGCAGACCTGCTCCTGGTCGGTCACGATCACCCGGGTGGTGTTTGCAGACTCCCAGACGCCCGTCCAGAAGACCGAGTCCTTGGGACGCAGCGCATGGCCCTCCACGGTGACGGGGCTGCTGCTCCCGCCACAGGCGGCGAGCAGGAGGGCCAAGAGAAGGAAGTGGTGGTGTCGCAGGTGCATGTCCTGGGGCTCCGACGCGGCCAGCGGGCGATTATGGGGTGCCCGGGGCGGCGGCACCATCTCCCCGACGGAGGGACGGCTGGCTAGAGGCGCCCCTCCAGCTCCGAGCGGGAGAGCGTGGTGTCGTGCAGCCAGTGGGCGTCGTCGGTCCGCGGGTAGTCCAGGGTGTAGTGCAGCCCCCGGCTCTCCTTGCGGCGCAGCGCGCACTCCACGATGAGCATCGCCACGTCCGCGATGTTGCGCAGCTCGAGGATCCCCCCTGTCACCTTGAACCGCCAGTAGTACTCGCGGATCTCCTCGCGCAGCATCTCCAGGCGGCGGCGGGCGCGCATCAGGCGCTTGTCGGTGCGGACGATGCCCACGTAGTTCCACATGAACCGGCGCAGCTCGTCCCAGTTCTGCGAGACCACCACTATCTCGTCGGGCTCCACCGCTTGGCCGGGGTCCCACTGCGGCGGCGTCTCCTGGGGCGGCGCGTCCTCGAGCAGGCCCCGCGCGTGCTCCGCGGCCCGAGCCCCGAAGACCACGCCCTCGAGCAGCGAGTTGGAGGCCAGGCGGTTCGCCCCGTGCAGCCCGGTGCAGGCCACCTCCCCGATGGCCAGCAGCTGCGGCAGCGCGGTCTGCCCCCACAGGTCGGTGACCACGCCGCCGCACATGTAGTGCGCCGCCGGGACCACGGGGATCGGCTGCAGCGTCAGGTCGATGCCGAACTCCTTGCAGGTGGCGTGGATGTTGGGGAAGCGCTCCAGCAGGAAGCCCTTGGGCAGGTGGGTCATGTCCAAAAACACGCTCTCGTCGCCGGTCCGCTTCATCTCCGCGTCGATGGCCCGGGCCACCACGTCCCGCGGCGCGAGGCTCCCCATGGGGTGGTACTTCTCCATGAACGGCTGGCCGTTGCGCAGCTTGAGCACCCCGCCCTCGCCACGCAGCGCCTCGCTGATGAGGAAGCTCTTCGCGTGCGGGTGGTACAGGCAGGTGGGGTGGAACTGGTAGAACTCCATGTTCGCGATGCGCGCCCCGGCCCGGTAGGCCATGGCCACCCCGTCGCCGGTCGAGACGTCGGGGTTGGAGGTGTAGAGGTAGACCTTCCCCGCGCCCCCGGTGGCCAGCACCGTCACCTTGCCCAGGAAGGTGTCGATGTTCCCGTCAGCCCGCAGCACGTAGGCCCCCAGCACCCGGTCCGACGCCGAGCGGCTGAGCTTGCGCTCGGTGATGAGGTCCACCGCCATGTGGTTGGGGAAGAAGGTGATGTTCGGCTGGTCGTCGCAGGCCGCGAGCAGCCCCCGCTCGATCTCCCCGCCGGTCATGTCCGTCGCGTGCGCCACGCGCCGCTTGGTGTGGCCGCCCTCGCGAGTGAGGTCGAGCTTGCCGTCCGTCCGCCGCGTGAAGTGCACACCCAGCTCGATGAGCTCCCGCAGGAGGGCAGGGCCCCCCTGCACACAGGCCTCCACGGCGTCGCGGTGGTTCAGCCCCGCGCCGGCGTTGAAGGTGTCCTGGACGTGGGCCTCGAACGAGTCGTCGTCGGAGAGCACCGAGGCGATGCCCCCTTGCGCGTAGTTGGTCGCCCCCTCGGTCCTCGCCCGCTTGGTCAGCACTGCGACGGTCCCATGCCGGGACGCCTTGAGCGCGAAGAACAGGCCCGCCACGCCACCGCCCAGCACCAGGAAGTCGAAACGCTCGGCCAAGAAGCACCTCGAAGTTCGTGCCGCCGGGCGGAATGGCCCGACGGTGCCGCGGATTCTAGCGGGTGGGCCGCGGCGCGGGGATCCGCGCGTGCGAAATGTGCTGGAGTTGCGGCGGGTTTCTTGCCCCTCGCAGAGCGGCGTTGCTACACTCGCGCCTCACTCCGGCCCTCCAAGAACCCGGGACGGAGACGACGTGAACACGATGCGGAAGCGGTCTGCAGCCGTCCTCGGGGGACTCCTCTTCGCCCTGGCGCTGCCGGTGCGCGCCGAGCAGCTCTACCGCTACGTCGACGAGGACGGGGTGGTGGTCATCACCAACGTGCCGCCGGGGACGCCGAAGAAGGCGCTGCGGATGAAGGACCAGGGCGAGGTCACGCGCGTCGTGGCCCCTCCGTCGGCCGACGCCCGGCCCGCGCGCCCCACCGCGGAGTACGAGGCGCACCTGGCCGAGGCCTGCGCGCTCTACCGCATCCCCGTGCCGCTGGCCCGGGCGATCATGGCGGCGGAGTCGAGCTTCAACCCCCGGGCGCTCTCCCCCAAGGGCGCGGCGGGCCTGATGCAGCTGATGCCGGAGACCGCGGCGGAGATGTTCGTCACCGACGTCTTCGACCCCAAGCAGAACATCCACGGGGGGGTGCGCTACCTGCGCATCCTCGCCAACCAGTTCCAGGGCGACATGGTGCAGATCGTCGCTGCCTACAACGCCGGCCCCGAGGCGGTGCGCCGCGCCGGCGGCATCCCGCAGTTCGCCGAGACGCAGGAGTACGTCAAGCGGGTGCTGCGGCTCTACTTCGCGTACAAGACCGAGTCGAACAACCAGTCGTGACCGGGGCGGCACGCCCTGCCGAGGCCAACTGCAATGGGAGAGATTGAACGCCTGGTCGCGGACGCCGACGACGGCACGGTCGATGCGGACTTCCTCAAGCACCTGTACCGCGGGGGCGAGCTGCTCGCCGCCGGGAACGTCGAGGACGCACGCGACGAGCTGGAGCAGGCCTACCAGCTGCAGCCCAAGAACCAGAAGGCGCAGAACCTGCTCGGCCTCACCTACTTCAAGTTGGGCGTGTTCGACCGGGCCTCGGAGATCTACGAGGCCCTGGTCCGCGACAACCCGGTCGACCCCACGCTGCGCGTGAACCTGGGCCTCGTGTACCTGAAGCTGAACGCCCTGCAGCGTGCCACCCGCGAGTTCGAGACCGCGGTCGACCTCGCACCGGACCACAAGAAGGCCCAGAACTACCTCGGGCTCGCCTACGCGCAGGCCGGGGACTACGCCCGCGCCAAGGACTGCTTCGTCGCCGCCGGCAGCGTGACCATGGCCGAGAAGATGGAGCGGGCGCTGAAGGAC
>CAZAIE010000779.1:0-4125 GCA_964485035.1 uncultured Myxococcaceae bacterium
CCGGCCGCGAAGGCAGCTGCCGAGGACACCGCGGAGGCGCACACCGTCGAGCAGGTCGACCGGCCCTCCCAGCCGATCAGCGGGCCGATCGGGCGGGCCAAGAGTCCGGCACACGTCGAGGAGGTGCTCTCGGAGCTCTTCGAGCGGACCCAGGACGTCTACGGCCTGGGCGTCGACGAGGGCATGGCCTTCCTGCTCGACCTGGTCATGGAGAAGATCCCCGCGGACTCGGGCTCGGTCTTCGTCGCCGACTTCGGGAACAACGACCTCGCGCTCAGCTCGGCGCGCGGGCCCAAGGCCGCGGAGCTGGAGCGGATGAACCTGCGCATGCCCATCGGCGTGGGGATCGTCGGGTTCTGCGCGCAGGAGGCGGTGAGCCTGGCCATCAGCGACACCGAGAAGGACCCGCGCTTCTTCAAGGCCGTGAGCCAGAAGATCGGCTACGCCACGCGCTCCATCCTCTGCGCGCCCATGGTCTCGGGCGGCCGCACCTTCGGCTGCATCGAGGTGCTCAACAAGCGCGGGTCGTCCCACTTCACCGACCACGAGCTCGCCGTCCTGGCCTACGTCGCCCACCAGGGCGCGAAGTACCTGGAGCAGAACGCCGGCTGAGTCCACCGAGTCCGTGGCGAACCGACGTCCGGCTGCCCTGCGGGCGCCGGACGTCGCCGTCTGCGACCGGTCAGCCCTCTTCGGGCAGCTCCGCGGGGGCCTCGGCCTTGAGGACCTCGCGCAGCACCACGGTGGCAAACGAGCCTTTCTCGAGCGCGAAGGAGAGGACCACCGCGTCCGGCTCCTCGGCCACCTCCACCTGCACCGGGATGCGCAGCGGGCGGCGGGTCCCCTCGGCGTCGGCGCCGAGCGGCGCGAACGAGGCAAGGGTGACCCCCTCGGCGGCGAGCACCCTCTGCTCGCGCTCGGCGGCAGCTCCCTTGGCCTCCATCATCCGGTGCCCGAACATTGGCCCGGTCGGGGAGATCTCGAAGCGCGCGAGGCGCGGGCCGTCGGTCTCGGGCGACTCGCAGGTGAAGAGCCCGCCGGTCTCGAGCTTCTTCATCAGGTCGCCGGGGAGCGCGGTGGCGAAGACCCCGTCGCGCAGCCGCTCGGCCAGCACCCGGTTGAAGAGGAACGACTGGTACGCCGAGACCACCAGCCGCCGCAGGAACCGGTCGCGACGGGCTCGGGCGGCGTCGGGTGTCGCCACCCCGGAGACCAGCGCCCGGCCCACGGCGACGTTGGCGCCGCCGCGCCCGAAGCGTTGGGGACCGTAGGCGTTGGGCAGGCCGCGCTCGGCCAGCGCACGGGCGATGGCGCGCGCCCGGTCCGCCGCCCCTGGGGCCGTCCCCCGGATGCGGATGCGGAAGCGGTTGCCCTGCAGGTGGCCGGTCTTGAGCTTGTTGCCGTGGCACGCGGCGCTGAGCACGCGCCAGCCCTGCCCCTCGAGGCCCTGCGCGCGCGCCGGCAGGAGGTTGGGGACGGAGAGGAACTGCCGGGTGAGCGCCTGGCGGTCCTTCTGCCCAGCCACGCCGATGTCGCGCTCCGGGACCTTGAGCGCTCGGCCCAGCTCCTGGACCACGTCGCGGGTGTTGCGGCCGCGCTTCTCGACCCAGAGGAAGAGGTGGGGGCCCTGGCCGCAGGGCACGTACGCGGGGATCTCCTCGACCTCGAAGTCCTCGGGGACGGCCTTCACCGTGCCCCCCGTGCCCGGCAGGTCCGCGGTCACGAGGGGCGCGCCGGCCCAGGGGTCGAGCGGGTCGGCGGCGTTCATGCGCTCCCCTCGATGGTGGAGAGCAGCTGCTTCACGCGCCGGGAGAGGTCCTCGTCGGCGGCCGGGTCGATGAGCTCGCCGGCCTCGAACAAGAGGAAGAACATCAGCTCGGAAAGCGTCTCGTGCAGGGCCCGCGAGGCCTCGCTGCCGCTGAGCTTCTGCCGCGTGAGGTTCTCCAGCACCCCGTCGCGCAGCGAGCCGTCCGCGTTGAAGGCCAGCCCGGCGAGGGTGGGGGACTTCTTGGCCTGCTGGGCGAGCGCGCCGTTGGCCGCGGCAACGAACTCGGTGGCCATGCCCACCTTGCGGACCTCCGCGAGGACCTCACGGAACACGAAGTTGAAGACCCGCGCCACCTCGTCGGCGGTGGGCTCCTTGGGGACCACCGTCGCCGGCTGCGGCGCCTGCGAGACCGCGAGGTAGCCGCAGCCCACCAGGTGGTGGAGGAGCTTGGTGGCGTCGAACTCGGTGAGGCGCAGCGACTGGGCGATCTCCGCGACCGTCCGCTCGCCGCTGGCGGCCTCGTAGACCGCCCGCTCCTGCGGCTCGAGCTTGCCCGCGGGCTTCACCCGCACCACGAACGCCCGGGAGGAGGGGAGCCGCTTGCGGAACTCCTTCATCTCGTCGATGCGCCGGATGGCGTCCATGAGCAGGCCCTGCGTGTTGATCGCCAGGGCCCCGCGGTCCTCCACCGGCTGGTCCACCAGCATGAACGCGCCCTCCTGCGCCATGAGGATGGCGTGGAAGACCTCGCTCACCTGGTGCTGCAGGCACCGCCACAGGTCGTGCGGCTGGAGCACCCCCGCCTCCACCAGCATGCGGCCGATGCGCCCGGGGGGCGGGTTGCCCGCGAGCACCTGCTCCAGCTGCGTGCGCTGCACCAGGCCCAGCCTGATCGCGATCTCCCCGACGCGGTCGGCGGGGTCGTCGGACGCGGCGCCGTGCACCTCGCCGGTCTTGAAGACGATCGCCCGCTCGCCGGCTGGCGAGACCACGCGCAGGATGCCAGTGATGCGGCTCTGGTTGAGGAAGGCGACCAGGTCTGCGAGCTGCATCCCCGAGAGGTCGCCAGCCAGCACCACGCGCGGGGTCGGCCCCTTGCCTCCCGAGCACGGGGCGCGCACGCCCAGCAGCAGGTCCGGGGAGGTGGGGGCCAGGTAGAACCGCCCCGACCGCTCGGCCAGCCGGGCCTGCGCCGCCTCGTTCTCGGGGACGACCGCTCCCCTTCCATCGACTCGAATGAACTCGCTCATGCCTTGCTGAGGTTCCCGTCCGGGTTGGCTGTTCAGTCTGCCCAGTGGCGATCGCGCTCTTCCTTGTCGAACAGCGTCGCCGCTTCGACTGCGCGCAGGTAGGTGCGGGTGAGGGCGCGGGCCGCGTCCCGGGCCTCCTTGGCGTCCTCGACCTTCACGGCCGGCTTCTTCTTGTCCTTGGGGTTGGCTGCGGCCTTGGGGGGCTTCAGCTCGTCGTAGGGGACCTTGCGGCCGTTCTGCCCTTCGTAACCCCCCAACAGGCGCTGCGCCACTGCGCGGTCCTTCTCCGCCAGCCGCTCCACCAGCGGTCTCACCGCCTTGATCGCCCCGTCCTTGTCCAGCGCCAGCACCACCGACACCTCACCCACGCCGGGGAGCGCGACGCGCCCGAAGGAGACGTAGCCCTGCTTCAGCTTGGGCTTCAGCCCGTCCAGCTGGCGGGGGTCGTGGGGCACGTAGGCCGGCTCGCTCCCGCCCGGCTTCTCGGCGCCGTAGACGGCGGCCAGGACGATGCGCGCCTCGGAGGCCTCGAGCTTTCCCAGGAGCGGCTCCAGGCGCTTCAGGGAGTCGCCCTCGAGGGGGTAGCTGCGGGCCGTGTACTTCGCCGCCCCGGGAAAGAAGTCGGAGACGAGGGGCTGGCCGAGGCGCAGGTGGGCCACGAGGTCCCAGACGTCGAGGGCGGGGAGCTGCCCGAAGGCGGGCATGGCGAAGGACCGCTTCACCGCCCGGCCGCCCTGGGAGATGGCTGCCTGCAGCTCGGCGTCGCTGCGCTGGAGCTGCAGCGCCAGGTCCCGCAGGTCCGCGGGGACGGGGCTGAGCTGCGAAGCCAGCGGGCCGTCGCCGCGTCCGTCTTGCCCGTGGCACCCGGCGCAGTGGACGCGGAAGAGCCCGGCGCCGCGCGCGGCGTCGCCTGCGAGGAGGCGCCCGGCTGCGGCTGCCCCGGCGGCGGGGAGAGAGAGAGCGAGCGCGACGAGGAGCGTGGAGTGTCGGTGGGGTCGGTTGATGGCGTGCCTCGTGGCTAGCAGACCGGCCGGCGGGGGCCGGGGGAGAAGCCGTCGCGGGGCGGCTTGGGCGGCAGGCACACGGCATCGCCGCAGAGATGCCGCT
>CAZAIE010000780.1:0-2126 GCA_964485035.1 uncultured Myxococcaceae bacterium
CCGCCCCCACCACCAGCGCGTCGCTGCGCAGGTGGCTGCGGAAGCGCTGCGCGTACGACTCCACGATGACCTGCGAGACCTCGAGCTCCAGACCCACGGTGCCTCCTCGGATGGACTGCCTGACCTGCGACTGGAAACTGCGCGCCGGGCCTACTGGCCGTCTTCTCGGCGTCTGCGGCTGCGGCCGTCCTCGGCCGGGAGCGCGACGCCCAGCGACCGCGCCTTGCGGAAGAAGGTGCTCTTGTGCACCCCCAGCTCCCGGGCCGCCGCCTGCCGGTTGCCGTGGTGGCGCGCCAGCGCCTCCTGCAGCGCCCGCGCCTCGCTCGCCTGCACCGCGCCCGCGAGCCCCGCGCCAGCCGGGGCGACGCCCTTGGGCAGCCCGAAGCCCGGCGGGAGATGCGCAAGGCCGATGAGCCCCTCCCGGCACAGCACCATCGCGTGCTCGAGCGCGTTCTGCAGCTCGCGCACGTTGCCCGGATAGTCATGGGCGGTGAGCGCCGCCAGCACCTCCGGGGTCACCCCGGCGACCGCGCGGCCCTGCTGCAGGTTGAGCCGGGCGAGCAGGTGGTCGACCAGCAGGGGGATGTCCTCGCGCCGGCTGCGCAGCGGCGGGAGCTCGAGCCGCATCACGTTCACCCGGTAGTAGAGGTCGAGCCGGAAGGTCCCGACCTGCACCATCGCCGGGAGGTCGCGGTGGGTCGCCACCACGATGCGCACGTTGGTCGACCTCGGCCGGGTCGCGCCCAGCGGCTCGTAGGTGCGCTCCTGCAGCACGCGCAGGAGCCGGACCTGGAGCGCTGGGCTCACGTCGCCGATCTCGTCGAGGAAGAGCGTCCCGCCCTCGGCCAGCGCGAAGCGGCCGGGCTTGTCGCGCACTGCCCCGGTGAAGGCCCCGGCGCGGTAGCCGAAGAGCTCGGACTCCAGCAGCGTGTCGGGCAGGGCGCTGCAGTTCACCGCGACGAAGGGGCCGTCGCGGCGCGGGCCGAGCGAGTGCAGCGCGCGCGCCACCAGCTCCTTGCCGGTCCCCGTCTCCCCCTGGATCAGCACCGTGGTGTCGCCCTGGGCGACCGTGGGCAGCAGATCCAGCAGGTTGCGCATCGCCGGGCTGCGGCCGACCAGCCCCCCGGGCGACCGCTGCTCCGAGGCCTGCTCGCGCAGCGTCTCGAGCAGCGAGAGGTCGCGGAAGGTCTCCGCGCCGCCGACGACCTGCCCCGAGGCGTCGCGCAGGATCGCCGTGGACAGCGCGATGGGCACCCGGCGACCCTCGCGATCGACGATGAACGCGGGGGTATTCACCACGGGCTTGCCGGTGGAGAGGGTGCGCCGCAGCGCGCAGGAGTTCTCGCAGGTGCTGGCGCGGAACACCTCCGAGCACCGGCGCCCCAGCGCCTCGGCCCGGGGGATGCCGGTGATCTCCTCGGCGGCGCGGTTGAACGAGGAGATACGCCACTGCGCGTCCACGGTGAAGACCCCGTCGGAGATGCTCTCGAGGATCGCGTCGGTGCTCACCGGCCCCACGGACCGGACGGCGGCAGCGGGCAGGGTCCGGGGGCTCACCGCAGCCTCCCAGGAACCAGGGCCAGCTGGTAGCGCGCGCCCACCGTCGCCTCCTCGCAGGACGGGAGCCTTTCGGCGAGGCGCGCATGGGCGGTGCGCCCGGTGCAGTGCAGCGGGACCAGCCGGCGGATGGGGAGGGACTGCAGCACCTCGACCGTCCACGCGAGCCGCGCCGGGCTGGCCCCCGAGAGGTGCGTCCCGCCTGCAACCAGCGCGAAGGACGTGGCCCCGGTCAGCGTCTGGACGTGGCGCAGGGTCGACACCACGCCGGCATGGGCGCACCCCAGCAGCACCACCCAGCCCTCCGGGGTCTCGAAGAACAGGGCCTGGTCGTCCAGGAGCGGATCGGGGCGCGCGCCCTGAGGGTCCAGCGCGAAGCCCGCGGGTTCGGACTCTGCCGGAAGCCTGGGGATCTCCCCGGTCGCGAAGAGCCCGGGCGCGACCTCGGTCGGCGCCGACACGGGAGAAGCCCCGAGCGCCGCCACCGCGGCGACCACCTCGGCCCCGGCCCCCACCGGCTCCCAGCCGTCACGGTGGCGGGAGAAGCGCTCGCACCACGCGGCCGGATG
>CAZAIE010000780.1:2136-4121 GCA_964485035.1 uncultured Myxococcaceae bacterium
CTCGCGCCAGCGGCGAGCACCGCCGCGAGGCCTCCTGCGTGGTCGTAGTGGCCGTGCGAGAGGACCACGTCGGTCACGGCGGAGAGCGCGAGGCCGAGGCGGGGAGCGTTGGCGGGCAGCGCCCCGCCCTGGCCGCAGTCGAACAGGACCGTGCGCTCGCCCCACTGGAGCCAGAAGGCAAGCCCATGCTCCGCGAGCAGCCCGCGGCGCCGCGCCGTGTTCTCCACGACCAGCACCACCTCGACCTGGGAGGGAAGGCTCATGGCTGCGTGCCCCGGCTGAAACATGTTGCACCACCCGCTGCCCGCTGGAACGCCATGAACCACTCCGTCTCAACACTGCAACACCGTGTCTCACCTGCGCTCTCTCGTCCCGCGGGACCCGACCGTCCCGGCTGACCTTGCAGAACGCGCGCCACGTGGCATGCACGTTGCTCGACGTCGGGCGCACCCGAAGATCAAGGAGCGCACATGGCCGGGCGAACCCGAATCGGCATCATCATCTGCAACCGGTACCGGAGCTGCGCAGGGGGCAAGTGCCTGCGCGCGCTGCGGGAGTGCGAGGGCGCCTTCGCTGCCTACGCCCCGGGCGAGGCAGAGCTGGTGGGGTTCACGACCTGCGGGGGCTGTCCAGGCGGGAACGTCGAGTACGCCCCGGAGGAGATGAAGAAGAACGGGGCCGAGGTCATCCACCTCGCGACGGGCCTCGTCGTGGGCTACCCGCCCTGCCCCCACCTCGAGCACTTCACGAAGATGATCCCCGCGCGCTTCGGCCTCCGGGTGGTCGTGGGCACGCACCCCATTCCCCAGAAGTACTTCCTGGCCCACGGCCAGCTCGGTACCTGGAGCGGGGCGCCCTGGGCGAAACGCCTGGAGCCCACGCTCACGACCGAGGAGGTCCGCCGGGCCTACGACTGAGCCGGGACCGTCGCACCCGCGCGACCGCTGAATCACGTTCCGTCGCAGCCGCGCGTCGTTCGCGCGCGCAACCCCGCGACTGCCCGTCCCCGTCGCGCTGGCCCCGTCGATGCACAAGGGCGTCGGCCGGAGGCTGCGACATGAAGACCGCGATCTCGATCTGGGACGGCCGGATCTCCCCGCTGTTCGACGTGAGCTGCGAGGCGCTGCTCCTGACCATCGACGCCGGGCGGGTGGTGGAGCGACGGCTGGAGCGGGTGGAGACCCCGAACGCCGAGGGCAAGGTCCGCCGACTGCGGGAGCTGGGCGTCTCGACGCTGGTCTGCGGGGCGATCTCCGCGCCGCTCGAGCGGGAGCTGACCGCGAGCGGCCTGCAGGTCATCGGGTTCGTCGCCGGCGACACCGAGGAGGTGGTCGCCGCGCTGCTCGCGAACCGGCTGCCCGCCGCCACGCTCTCGATGCCGGGCTGTTGTCAGCGGCGCCGACGCTTCCGTGGGGGACGTGGAGCAGACGCGCCTCGGAGGTCGGGCCGTGGATGTCGGGGGCTGAAGTGAACCGCAGCACCGCAAGGAGGCAGCACATGCCACGTGGAGACGGAACGGGACCGGGAATGGGAATGGGAATGGGAATGGGACTGGGACACGGGTGGCGTCATGGGCAGCGGGGCCAGGGCCACGGCCGGGGCTTCGGCCGGTGCCGCCGGGACTTCACCCGGTCCGGGCAGGACCCGGCAGGCTCGGAGATCGACGCGTTGCGCCGGAGCGTGGACGAGCTGAGGGCGCGGCTGGACGCGCTGGTGGTGACCGCCGACAAGCGCGAGGAGACGCCGTGAAGATCGCCGTGAGCTCCACTGGAACGAACCTGGATGCCGACCTCGACCCGCGCTTCGGGCGCTGTGCGCGCTTCCTGCTCATCGACACCGAGAACCTGGACCTGGAGGTGGTCGAGAACCCCGCCGCGACGCTCGGCAGCGGAGCCGGCATCCAGGCGGCGAAGCTGGTCGCGGAGCGGGGCGTCCGGGCGGTGTTGACGGGCGACTGCGGCCCCAACGCCCACGAGACCCTCACC
>CAZAIE010000781.1:0-4116 GCA_964485035.1 uncultured Myxococcaceae bacterium
GGGGACCGTCGAGTGGCTGGTCCGCCGGGCACTGGGCCGGGTGGAAGCGCGCGATCTGGAGGCCGCCGAGCGGGTGCTGGGCGAGCTCTCGAAGGTGCTGCGCGCCGACCTGGGGGAGCCGCGCGGCCGGGGCGACTGAACGCCGGAAGGAGGAGGGGATGAGGCTCGAGGACCTGGGGCTCGTGGGCAACTGCCAGTACTCGGCGCTGATCTCGAGGTCCGGAGCGGTGGTCTGGTGCTGCCTGCCGCGCTTCGACTCCGAGCCGGTCTTCGCCACCCTGCTCGACGAGGCCGGGGCCGGGGCCTTCACCGTCGGGCCCGCGGGCGGCGGCCAGGGCGAGCAGCGGTACTTGCCGAACACCAACGTCCTGGAGACGCGGTTCTCGACCCCCACCGGCAGCTTCCGGGTGGTGGACTTCGCGCCGCGCTTCCTGCAGTACGAGCGGCACTTCCGCCCCACCCAGCTCTTCCGCCTGGTCGAACCGCTGGACGGCGCGCCCCAGGTGAGCGTGACCTGCGACCCGCGGCTGGGCTGGTCGAAGGCGCGGCCGGCGCGCTGGAACGGCTCGAACCACCTGCGCTTCGAGGGCTTCGACTCCCCTCTGCGCCTCACCACCGACATCCCGCTCTCGTACCTGGAGGGGCAGCCCTTCGCCCTCACCGAGCGCCGCCACCTGGTGCTCACCTGGGGCGCGCCCATCGAGGAGCCGCTGCCCCCGCTCTTCGACCGGTTCCTGGGCGCCACCACGCGCTACTGGGAGGGGTGGGTCAAGCAGTGCGACGTGCCCCCGCTCTTCCAGCAGCCGGTCATCCGCTCGGCCCTGGCGCTGAAGCTCCACTGCTTCGAGGACACCGGGGCCATCGTCGCGGCGATGACCACCTCGCTGCCCGAGGCGCCGCACAGCGGGCGCACCTGGGACTACCGCTACTGCTGGCTGCGGGACGCCTCGTACGCGCTGGCGGCGTTCCGCGCCCTGGGCCAGTTCGAGGAGCGGGAGCGGTTCGTCCACTACCTGCTCACCATCGCCGGAAGCGAACCCGGGCTGGACCTCGCGCCGCTCTACCGCGTGGACGCGCGGGTGGACCTGCAGGAGCGCGAGCTTCCTGACTGGCCGGGCTACGAGGGCCACGGCCCGGTGCGGGTGGGCAACGGCGCCGCGCTCCAGCGCCAGCACGACGTCTTCGGGGAGATGGTGCTCTCGCTCTTCCCCATCTTCGTCGACGACCGCTTCGCCGCCGACCGCTCGTCGCACACCCTGGACCTGTTGGTGCGGCTGGCGCGCAAGGCGGCGGCGGTGGCCGGCCAGCCGGACGCGGGGATCTGGGAGTTCCGCAACGGCGACCGGCCGCAGACGTTCTCCACCCTCATGTGCTGGGCCGCGTCCGAGCGCATGGCCAGGGTCGCGGCCCGGCACCGCCCGGCGCTCGCCGCGGAGTTCGCCGCGGAGGCGCGGCGCGTGCAGGGGCTGATCGTCGGGGAGGCCTGGAGCGCGGCCCAGTCCACCTTCGTGTCCTCGTTCGGCGGCTCCGACCTGGACGCCTCCTTGCTGCAGATGGCGAGCCTGCACCTGCTCCCGGCCGACGACCCGCGGCTGCACCAGACGCTCGACGCGGTGGTGCAGGGGCTCACCCGCGACGGCTGGCTGATGCGCTACCGCGCCGACGACGGCTTCGGCCGGCCCGAGGTGGCCTTCACCCTGTGCACCTTCTGGCTGGTCGAGGCGCTGGCTGCGGTCGGGCGCGTCCAGGAGGGGAGGGCCCTGCTCGAGCGGGCCTGCACGGCGCTCTCACCGCTGGGGCTGCTCTCCGAGGACTACGACGTGGTCCACCGGCGCATGTGGGGCAACTTCCCCCAGGCCTACTCGCACGTCGGGCTCATCAACGCCGCCTTCGCCGTCTCGCCGCGCTGGTCCGACCTCTACTGAGCGGCAGGTCGGGGCCCGGTCCGTTCAGATCAGAGCCGTAACCAGACGTAGCCGATCGACAGGACCAGGAAGGCGCTCGCCGCCTTCCAGCCCAGGCGCAGGAAGTCGCCGAAGGAGAGCTCGAGGCCGGTGCGGCTGCGCAGGATGTTGGCCGCGATGGGCCCGGCGGTCGCGCTGAGCATGGTGGCGCTCGACCCCGCGAGCACGCCCAGCGAGAGGCACCACCAGATGAGGTGGCCGGGGAGCAGGTGCTTCATCGCGTCCGCGGCCGGGATGAGCGCCGCGGTGGTGGGCCCGGCCGAGAAGATGGCGGTGAAGCCGCAGGCGAGCACGATGATCGCCGCGCTGAGGACGTAGGGGTCGCCGTGCGTCGCGCCCACCACCAGCGCCGCCGCCTGGTCCAGCGCCCCGGTCGCCTGGATGCCGCCCGCGAGCACGAAGAGGCAGGAGATGAAGAGGATGCTGCGCACGTCCACCTTCACCACCCAGCTCTCCGGGCGGGGCAGCGCCCAGACGCAGAGGCAGGCGCAGGCCACCGCCACCAGCTCGGGCGGGAAGGGGAACCAGCCCGTCGCCACCAGCGCGCCGATGAGCAGCGTGAAGGTGACGGCCGCGGGAAAGAGCAGCCGCCGGTCGATGGGCAGCCGCTCCGACTGCTGCCGCAGCATCCCCACCAGCAGTGCCCGCGAGAGCGGGGGCTGGGTCCCGGCCGTCCCCGTACGCCAGGAGAGCAGCGCCAGCACCCCCAGCAGGCCCACGCACGCGGGCATCATCCAGGCCAGAAACTCCAGGAAGGGAATGTTCTGGGAGCGGGCGATGAGGATGTTGGGGAAGTCGCCGATCATCGTGCTCGCGCCGCCCAGGTTCCCGGCGATGACGATGGCCACCACCGTCGCGCGCAGCTGGCGCGGCTCCATTCCCACCGCGCGCATCGAGCCGATCATCACTGGCAGCAGCACGTACAGGCAGGTGAGGTTGTCGAGGAAGCTGCTGAGGACGTAGGTCAGGCCCAAAAAGACGCCCACCAGCGCGCCCCTGCGCCCGCGCACCGCCACCGCGAGGCCGCGGCAGATGCGCTCGAAGACCCCGGACTCGGAGAACACCTCCGCGAAGATGCCGATGGCCAGGAGGATCAGCAGCACCGGCATGGAGATGGCGTGGAACGCGCGGTCGGCCGGGTAGAAGCCCCGGAACTGCCCGTAGACCATCACCGCCGCGGCCGCCACCAGCGCCACCGGCTCCTTCTTCGCGGGCAGGAGGGCGATGCACAGGGTCGCGCCCACTACCAGCAACAGCACCACCACGAGGTCGATCATGGCTGGGCGAACTCCTCGCCGAACCGCTCCTCCAGCACCTTGACCGGCAGCGGGAGCCAGCCCAGGGCCGTCCCCTCGGCGCCGGTCTGCCACTCGCTGACGATGTGCGTCACCGACGGCTGCCAGAGGTAGGGGCGGAAGTCCTCGGTGTAGCGGCGCGGGGAGCCCTCGCCCAGCGTCAGCCGCCGCTCGTGGACCATGCACAGGAGCACCTGGTCCACCTGGTCCCGCGCAGTGGCGAGCAGCGGCCGGAGCTGCGCCGGGCCGAGCAGGTTCTGGCGGTGCATCACGAAGCCGGCGAGCACCACCGCGTCGGCCCAGTCCAGCGCCTCCTCGAGCTGCGGGAAGGTGAAGGGCGGGTCGATGGCCGGGCCCGAGGGCCGCACCCGGCGGTGCGAGAAGGCGCCCGGGGGCTCGACGCCGGCGGGCCCGTCGAGGAGCAGGTAGCGGAACACGCGGGGCAGCCCGGCCTCGCGGTCGCACTCCCAGGCGTGGTCCACCTCGAGGTCGTGGCCCACCAGCAGCACCCGGGGCGCGTCGCCCAGCCGCGCCACGAGGCTCGCCGCGAGCTTGCGCGACCGGCGTCCGACGTCCTTTGCCAGGTCCTCGAGCCGTAGGCCCCCGGCCGCGAGCGCCTGGGACCAGTAGCCCAGCGGGGCCATCCGGGGGCAGAGGGCGAGCAGCGGCTCCCAGAGCGCCTGCGGCGTCGCGCCCTGCTCCCGGGTCAGCTCCAGGACCCGCAGGGCCGTCGCGACCGGGCCGAACGACCAGGCGTTGGCCTCCACCAGGGCTGCCAGCTCGGGGCCGATCATCCCGGCCGGTTCCGGAGCAGCTCCTCGATGCGCAGCAGCGTCGCGCCCACCGAGTCCATCTTC
>CAZAIE010000782.1:0-4111 GCA_964485035.1 uncultured Myxococcaceae bacterium
CCGCGACGTCGGGCGCCCCCGCCGCCCACCCCGAGGCGGCTGCGCCGGTTCCCGATGGGACACGACCGGATCCAGGCGGTCTACGCCTTCGCCCAGACGGTCTCGAGCGCCCGCGAGTTCATCACCCTCGAGGTGCTGATGGCGGTCCTGGGCCCCGCCGGACAGGGGCGGCTGCACCGCAGCCTGCGCTCCAAGTCCGGGTTGGCCTATGCCTTCCACGCGAACCTGTTCTCGTTCGCGGAGACGGCGGTCCTGACGATCGAGCTGGACGTGGCACCGGGCCGGCTCGTCCAGGGCACGGTCGAGGTCCTCGGCCACCTCCTCGAGCTGCGGGACCGCGGTCCTTCCGAGGCCGAGGTCGAGTGCGCGAAGCGGTACCTGCTCACCCACCTCGGCACCCTCTACAACCAGCCCACCGCGACCGCAGTGGCCTATGGCAGGCAGGCGCTCGACCCGACCTGGGTGTCTCCCGACGAGGCGGTGCGGATCACCGGGGCGCTCACCGCCGCCGACCTGCACCGCGCGGCGCGGGGGTTGTTCGCCCCCGGGAGCGGGCACCTGGTCGCCCGGGCAGACGCCTCGACCGAGTGCGAGCTGGCCTGGGCGCGCTGGACGAAGACGCTCGGCTGACCGGCCGTCGGACCTCGCAGGACGGTGACATGGGGTGGAGTCCCCCCTCTGCTGCCCTGGGCGGCCGCTCGGTCCCGAGGAGCGCTGGGTTAGCATCGCCACCATGGCCGACACCCCGGAGCTCTCGACCCTGCAGCAGGAGAACGCCCGCCTCCGCGAGGAACTGGAAGCGCTGCGCGAGCAGTGCGCCATCCTCACCGAGGCCGAAGCCCTGACCGACGCCGGCTCCTTCGTCTGGAACCTGGCCGACGGCGCGCTCCACTACTCCCCCAACCTGCTCGCCCTCGCGGGCGTCACCCCAGGCACGCTCGAGGGGCGGCTCGACGCCGCGCTGCGGTTCGTCCACCCGGACGACCGCACCCGCGCCTCCGAGGAGATCGCGCAGATGGTCGCGCAGGCGAGGACGTGGCCCCTCGAGTACCGCATGCTGCTGCCAGACGGCAGGGAGCGCATCTGGCTCACGTGCCTGCGCTTCACGCTCGACCAGGCGGGCCGCCCCGCTCGCTGCTTCGGCGTCCACCGCGACGTCACCGGGCAACGCGAGGCGGAGGCGCAGCGGGAGCTGCTCGGCGCGCTGGTCGAGGCCTCCCCCGCCTCCATCACCGTCCACGACTTCGAGGGTCGCTGCCTCTACGCCAACCCCTCCACCCTCACCTTGCACGGCTACCCTCCTGACGCGGTCCTGGGGCTGACCGAGCTCGACGCGCCGGAGTCGGCGGCCCTGCGGCCCGAGCGGCTGCGCCGGGTCCTCGAAGAGGGCGAGGCAGAGTTCGAGGTGGTGCACCTGCGGCGGGACGGCTCGCCCATCCCCTTCCAGGTGAGCGCCCGTCGGGCCCGGTGGCGAGGCCAGGACGTGCTCCTGAGCATCGCGCTGGACGTCTCCGAGCACCGCCGGGTGGAGGCCGCGCTGCGCGAAAGCGAGGAGAAGTTCCGCTCCCTCGCCGAGTGCAGCCAGGACTACATCATGCGGTACGACCGCGAGCTCCGGCACACGTACATGAACTCCGCGGGGCTCAGGGTCTCGGGCAGGACCGCCGCGGAGATGGTGGGCCTGACACACCGCGAGGCTGGCTTCCCCGAGGACCTCTGCGTGCTCTGGGAAGAGCGGATCCGCCGGGTGTTCGAGACCGGGGAGCCCGTCCGCGCGCGCTTCGACTGGGAGGCGGTGGACGGGCTGCGCTCGCTGGACTGGATGCTCTCCCCCGAGTTCGACGAGCACGGGAAGGTGAAGTCGGTCATCGGCGTCTCCCGCGACGTCACCGAGCACAAGCGCGCGGAGGACGAGCTTGCGCGGCGCGAGGCGCAGCTCCGCAAGATCTTCGACATCCTCCCGGTGGGCCTCTGGTTCGCGGACGAGGCCGGCACGCTCCTGCGCGGCAACCCCGCGGGCGTGCGCATCTGGGGCGCCGAGCCCCGCGTGCCCGTCGGCGAGTTCGGGGTCTTCAAGGCCCGGCGGCTCCCGTCCCGCCAGGAGATCGCCCCCGACGACTGGGCCCTCGCCCGCACCATCCGCGAGGGGGTGACCATCACCGACGAGCTGCTGGAGATCGACGCGTTCGACGGGCAGCAGCGCATCATCCTCAACTCCACCGCGCCGGTCCTCGACGACGCCGGACGGCTGCAGGGCGCGGTGGTGGTGAACCAGGACATCACCGAGCTGCGCCAGCTGGAGGGCCGGCTCCACCAGTCGCAGAAGCTGGAGACCATCGGCCGCCTCGCGGGCGGCGTCGCCCACGACTTCAACAACCTGCTCACCGTCATCAACGCCAACGCGGAGATGGCGCTCGCCGACCCGCTCCCCGAGTTCGCGCGGGAGTCGGTCGCGGAGATCCGCAAGGCCGGCGAGCGCGCCGCGGCCCTCACCGGCCAGCTGCTCGCCTTCTCGCGCCGGCAGGTGGTCGAGCCGCGCCCGGTGCTGCTGGACCGCGTGCTGCTGGACATGGACCGCATGCTGCGCCGCCTCATCGGCGAGCACATCGAGCTGGTCACCCTGCCCGGAGAGGGTCTGCGCCCGGTGCTCATCGACCCCGGGCAGCTCTCGCAGGTGCTCACCAACCTGGTGGTGAACGCCCGCGACGCCATGCCGCAGGGCGGCAAGCTCACCATCGAGACGCGCAACGAGGTGCTCGACGCGGAGGCCGCCCGGGCGCACCCCGAGCTCTCGCCCGGGCCGTTCGTGGCCCTCGCGGTCACCGACACCGGCGTGGGGATGGACGAGCAGGTGCGGGCACGGCTGTTCGAGCCCTTCTTCACCACCAAGCCGGTGGGCAGCGGGACCGGCCTGGGGCTCTCCACCTGCTACGGCATCGTGCGGCAGAGCGGTGGGGTCATCCAGGTGCAGAGCGCCCCCGGGAAGGGCACCACCATGACCGTCCTGCTCCCGGCCCACGGCCTCGACGCGCCGGAGGCCGACCCCCCGCGCGCGGCCACGGTCCCGCACGGCTCCGAGTCGGTGCTGCTGGTGGAGGACGACGCCGGCATCCGCCGCCTCGCCGAGCGCCTGCTGGGCCAGGCCGGCTACCGGGTGCGCGTCGCCGCCAACGGCAGCGAGGCCCTGGCGGTGGTGGAGGCCGGCGAGCGCTTCCAGCTGCTCCTCACCGACGTGGTGATGCCGCTGATGGGTGGCCGCGAGCTCGCCGACCGGGTGCGCACCCGCCAGCCCTGGGTGAAGGTGCTGTTCATGTCCGGCTACACCGACGACTCCATCGGCAGCCAGGGCGTGCTCGACCCCGGCATCCTGCTGGTCCAGAAGCCCTTCTCGCCGGCCGACCTGCTGCGGCGGGTACGCGAGACCCTGGAACCCGGTGGGGGCGCGTAGCGCGGCGGAACCTCAGGGCGGTGGGCACGTTCCTGGCGCGCCTTCCACTATCCTCGCGAGCACGAGGGTCAGCGCATGCTCCGGTTCCAGCTCGTCGACCACCACGTCCTCCTCGACCTTGGGTGCTGCGTCCTGCTCGACACCGGCGCGCCGCGCTCCTTCGGACGGGTCGGCTCGCTCCACGTCCCCTGGCTCGCACGAGCGATCGCGCTGGCGGACAAGGATCCCCTCGGCCGCGAGATCGCGCAGGTGACCGCCGCGATGCGCGACGTCGGCGCCCCGGGCTCCCCCGACCTCGACGTCCTGCTCGGGTGCGATCTGCTCGCGGGCCTGCGCCTCGAGCTCGACTGGCCGCGCTGCCTGCTCTCCCTGCACCCGCGTCCGGCGGGAGTGGAGCCGCGCAGCCGCCTCGGGCTGCCCACCACCTCCCTCACGATCGCAGGCCGCTCGACCGAGGCGGTCGTCGACACCGGCGCCCGCATCTCCTACGTGCGCCGGAGCGTGCTCCCCGACGCAGCCCCCCGCTCGACGGTGCGCGACTTCAACTTCCTGCGCGGCCACCGGGAGGACCTCGACGTCCCCCTCGTCGACTGCACCGTGGTCCTCGACGGCGTCCGGCTCGAGACCCGCATCGGCCTGGCGGGCGGCGCCGTCGAGGAGGCT
>CAZAIE010000783.1:0-4106 GCA_964485035.1 uncultured Myxococcaceae bacterium
TCTACCCGGCCAAGAAGAAGACCGACCCAGACCTCGCCGACACCGACGGCGACGGCTGCCTCGACGGGGCCGAGGACAAGAACTGGAACCACCGCGTCGACGCCAACGAGTCCGACCCCCTCAAGACCGGCGACTGCGGCCCGGCGCTCGGCAAGGACGCCGACTGCGACGGCCTCTCCGACGTCGAGGAGGGCAAGGCTGGCACCGACCCGGCCAAGCCGGACACGGACGGCGACGGGCTCTCCGACGGGCTCGAGCTGGGCGTGGTGACCAACCCCGACCCGGCCTGCACGTCCTTCCAGGCCGACGCAGACCCCGCCTCCAAGACCGACCCGCTCAAGGCGGACACCGACTGCGATGGCCTCAAGGACGGGGAGGAGGACGCCGACAAGAACGGCAAGCAGGGACTGACCGAGCCCGACCCGACCCGGCGTGACACGGACGGCGACGGGCTCTCCGACGGCCTCGAGCGCGGCGCCTGCCCCGCGGCCGATCCCAAGTGTCCGTCGGTCGTCCACGACGGCGACTGCGGCGCGACCAAGACCGACCCCACCAACCCCGACTCGGACAAGGACGGCATCGCCGACGGCGCCGAGGACGCCAACCAGAACGGCAAGTACGAGCCTGGAAACGGCGAGCTGAACCCGCTCGACGGCAGCGACGGCAGCGGCCCCGCCCAGCAGGCCTGCTCGGCCGCGAACATGCGCAAGATCACCCTGGCCGAGTCCGCGAACCCCGACCTCACCGTGGCCATCACCTCCGACTACACCGAGGTGGTCCGGCCCCGGGTGGGCGGCGCCGAGAAGGCGATCATGGTCTACAGCCCCACCCTGCAGTCCGTGGGCATCGCCATGCTGGTCGCGCCCTCCGGCGGGAGCGCCTCCAGCGACGAGACCGCCGGGGTCGCCAAGCTGGCGACGTTGGGAACGGTGAGCAACCCGGTGGCCCAGACCTTCACCACCTGGGACAAGTTCCCCGCCTCGCACGACCTGCTCGACCTCGCGGGCGGCGAGGACCTGAAGACCCGCGCCAACAAGATCGTCCAGGCCTTCCTCGGCTCGGCGACCGACCTCTTCCCCGGCAACGCGGGCGTCGGCGGGCCCTTCAAGGTCGAGAGCGAGTACGTGCGCCGCTCCGGCCAGCGGACGGTGGTGGTCATCTCGCTCGTCCCCGCGAGCAAGTACGTCCCGAGCAAGCCCTTCGTGCTGTCGGACCTGGGCGGCGGCTCGGCCCTGGCGCAGTTCGGCGACACCAACGCCGCGCAGTGCGAGGTGTTCAAGACCGCCTCGGTGCAGAAGGTGGACTTCCTCTGGGTGGTCGACAACTCGCGCTCTATGGAGGCCGCGCAGCAGGCGGTGGCCAACGCCGGGCAGTCCATGGTGAACCAGCTCAAGAACTCGACCCTGGACTGGCGCATCGCGGCGACCACCTCCACCTATTACGACGCGCCCACGGTGAAGGCCAACCGGTTCCGCCCCTTCACCACCGACACCGCGACGGTGCTGAGCTGGTTCACCAGCGGCGCCACCGACTGGTTCGGGATCAGCGGCACCGGGGACGAGCGCCTGCTGCAGTCGGCAGAGCAGGTCATCAAGAACCAGGTGCTCCCGGCCACGGCGGGGAGCGCGAACAGGCTCCGTCCGGACGCGACCCTGGTGGTGATCCTCCTCGGCGACGCCGACGACCAGTCGGGGAACAACGCAGCCCACTACACCACCTTCTTCTCGAACTTCGACGGCAAGGGGAGCAAGGCGCAGGTCCACACCATCGGCTGCCCCTTGAACGAGCGATGTCATGCGCAGGAAGACAAGATCACCGAGGGCAAGATCATCGCCACGGTGACGGCGATGAACGGCGTCCGCGGCGACATCCGCTCCGCGGCCGCCGGCCTCGACCCCACGATCAGCGCCATCCTGAATGCGGCCATCGCTGGCGTGAGCCCGTACTCGCTGAAGAAGTCACCCATCGCCTCGACCCTGAAGGTGGCGATGGACGCCAGCGCCTTCGCCCCCGGCTCCACCTGCAACGCCAACGACCTGCCGCGCGACCGCACCAACGGGTTCGACTTCGACGGCCTGAACCAGCGCATCCTCTTCTTCGGCTCATGCCGGCCGACGACGCCCAACAAGAGCGCCGCGGTGAGCTACCGCTACTGGACGGACCTCACCGCGAACCCCAACGGCAACCCCGACCCCTGCGGCACCTGCAGCCCTCCGTTCGTCTGCGACAAGGAAGCGGAACAGTGCATCTGCCCCGCGGACTGCGGCGGGAACCAGCCCGGCCCCGCGTTCTACTGCGAGCCCGCGACCTGCAAGTGGGTCTGCTCGCCGGACTGCAACGGCTGCGGCACCAACTACGTGTGCAACACCAGCGGCAGTTCCTGCCAGTGCGACTGCAACCCCAACATCAGCTGCGGCGCGGGCTTCAAGTTCGACACCACGACCTGCCGCTGCGCCTGTGACGCCGCGGCACTCGGCTGCCAGGGCCAGTTCGAGGCCAACACCACGCTCTGCGCGTGCGTCTGCAAGCCCAACTGCGGCGGCACCTGCACCGCGGGGACGGTCTGCAACCAGTCCGCGTGCCAGTGCGAGAGCCCCCCGGGCTGAGCCGCGCTCCGCCGCATCTCCCCTCGCGCCCCGCCGGGACGACCCGGCGGGGCGCGGTCTTGCGAGCCTCCCGTGCCCCGTCACCGCCCCTTCCGCGCCGTGCTGCTGCAGCTCCCGGTGCAGTCGCACGACTACGCCTACTCCCAGGAGAACCTCCCCCTCGCGGTGGCGCTGGTCGCGGCGGCGGCGCGGCGCGCCCACCCGGACGCCGAGGTGGAGCTCGCCCCGCCGGCCCTGGTCGACCGCGGCGGTGACGCCGCGCTCCTTCACCACCTCGCGTCCGCCCGGGCCGACGTGGTGGGCTTCGGGTGCGCGGTCTGGAACATCGAGCGCAGCCTGGACCTCGCGCGCCGGCTCAAGGAGCGAGCGCCGCGGACCTTCGTGGTCGTGGGTGGTCCCGAGGTCTCGCCCGACAACTCCTTCCTGCGACGCCGGGGAGGCTTCGATGCTGCGGTCGTGGGCGAAGGCGAGGACACCTTCCCGGAGCTGCTCACCGCCTTGCGCGGGAAGACCGGGCTGGAGCGGATCCCCGGACTGCTGCTCCCGAGGGCCCGGGGACGCTGGCGCGAGACCACGCCGCGGCCGCCGCACGAGCCCGTGGAGGACCTGCCCTCCGCGTACCTGAGCGGAGCGGCCGGTCCCTCCCCTGCGAAGAGCCTCGCCCTGGAGAGCGTGCGCGGGTGCCCGCAGCGCTGCGCCTACTGCCGCTACCACAAGAGCTTCCCTCGCCTGCGCGCCTTCGAGCTCTCGCGGGTCTCGGCCGAGCTGCGCTGGGCGCTCGCGCGCGGCGTCGAGGAGGTGACCTTCGTCGACCCCTGCTTCGCGCGCCGGCCGCGCCTCGCGGAGCTATTGGCCCTCCTGCGCCGGGTGGGAGGTGGCGCGCTGCGGGTCCGCTGCGAGCTGAACGCCGAGGACGTCTCGAAAGACCTCGCGCGCGACCTCGCCAAGGCAGGAGTGGTGGACGTCGAGGTCGGGCTGCAGTCCACCAACCCCGCGGCGCTGCGCCTCGCCCAGCGCGCCTTCCGTCCCCAGCGGTTCCTCACGGGCGTGCGCGCGCTGCGCGCCGAGGGCATCCACGTGGTGCTGGACACCATGGTCGGCCTCCCCGGCGACACCCTCGACGACTACCGCCGCACCCTGGACTTCGCGACCCAGCCGGGCCTGTGCGACGAGCTGAAGGCCTATCCGCTCTGCGTGCTCCCCGGGACCGTCTTCCGGCAGCGCGCGCAGGAGCTGGGCCTGCGGTTCCAGCCCGAGCCGCCCTACCACGTCGTCCGGACCGGCCAGATGGAGCCTCAGGACATCCATCGGGCGCTGTGCCTCGCCGAGGACGCCACCGGACAGGACCTCTTCCCGGTCGAAGTGCCCCGCCGCACCCGCGAGCGGCTGCGCGTCCGCCCCGGGGAGCCGCTCGCCGCGCTCCGGCCCACGAACCTCGGCCAGGCGCTCCGGGTCGACCTCGAGGACCCCCGCTGGCCGTTTCGGCTGGACGAGCTGCGC
>CAZAIE010000784.1:0-4103 GCA_964485035.1 uncultured Myxococcaceae bacterium
AGGTTCCCCAGAGGACTTGCACCTCCTGGTCACGCCCATGCTGGGCACACCAACGCAGCGCGGAGCGACCCGAAGGTCGCTCCGCGCGGGAGCTGCAGACTACGCGAGCACCGGGACGCTCAGTCGAAGGCGTGGCCGGCCGAGCCGAGCACGGCGGTGTTCTTGTGCTTGTAGATCTCCTTGAGCGCGTCGCGGGCGGGCCCGAGGTACTTGCGGGGGTCGAACTCGTCCGGCTTCTCCCAGAAGACCTTGCGGATGGCCGCGGTCATCGCCAGGCGGCCGTCGGAGTCGATGTTCACCTTGCACACGGCGCTGCGGCACGCCTCGCGGATCTGCTCCTCGGAGATGCCGATGGCGTCCTTCATCTTGCCGCCGGTGGCGTTGATGCTCTTCACCAGATCCTGCGGCACCGAGCTGGAGCCGTGCATGACGATGGGGAAGCCGGGGATGCGCCGCTCGATCTCGCGCAGGATGTCGAGGCGGATCTTGGGGTCGGTGCCGGGCTTGAACTTGTAGGCGCCGTGGCTGGTCCCGATGGAGATGGCCAGGCTGTCCACGTGCGTGCGCTTGGTGAAGTCCTCCACCTGCTCGGGCTGGGTATAGGTGTGGTGGTCGGCGGAGACCTCATCCTCGACGCCAGCCAGCACGCCCAGCTCACCCTCGACGGTGACGTCGTGCGCGTGGGCCAGCTCGACCACCTTCGTGACCAGCGCCACGTTCTCCTCGTAGGGGAGGTGCGACCCATCGATCATCACCGAGGAGAAGCCGAACTCGATACAGCTCTTGCAGAGCTCGAACGAGTCGCCGTGGTCGAGGTGGAGGGCGATAGGCACCGACTTGCCCTTGCCGATCTCCTTGGCGTACTCGACCGCGCCCTGGGCGAGGAAGCGGAGCAGGGTCTGGTTCGCGTACTTCCGCGCGCCGGACGACACCTGCAGGATGACGGGGGACGCGGTCTCGGTGCAGGCCTGGATGATGGCCTGGAGCTGCTCGAGGTTGTTGAAGTTGTACGCCGGGATCGCGTAGCCACCCTTCACGGCCTTCGCGAACAGCTCGCGCGTGTTGACGAGGCCAAGGTCCTTGTAGCTGATCGCCATGGTCTGCTCCTTTTCCGAGGGGCCGGGGCGACGCCCTCATGACCGCGGAAAGTCCTCGTTTCTTGGGAAACAGTCAAGCGTTCAGCCCGAATTCCCCTGTATTTGCCGGCGTGTGATTGCAGACAGACCTCGCGGGTGAGGGCTCGCGTCTCTGGCCAGGGTCACGGCGACGAGCGAGGTGCCAGGTTCGGGTGCCAGGTTCGGGGCCACTGCGCCGCCGAAGGGCTGGCGCCAGGACTGGCCGTCCAGCGTCTCGGGCCGGGTCAGGCGAGAGCGGCCTGTCAGGTGGTCCAGCTGGCCAGGCTCGGGCGACCCTGGTGGTCGAGTGGATGGGCCGGTCCCCGACGAGTGGCGTCGCGCCGCCGGCCAGGCGTGGCTCCTGTTCCTTCTGGGCGGGCACCTCGTGGTGCTGGTGGTGGTCACCGAGCAGCCCGAGGAGCGCCACCTCAGCCCCCGCCCAGAACAGTCCGGGCGCGCGGGAGCGATTCGTGGGAGTCTCGGTGGGCCTGGCCGTCGGAGGTGTGATGCACAAGGTCCTGCAGGTCCTGCTGGCGCTGGCGCTGGGCGGCTGCGCCCCGGAGATCCTGGAACTCGGGCAACAGGAACAGCGGCTCGGCCTCTCGCAGGTGAAGGACTTCGGGAGCAACCCCGGGAACCTGGCGATGTACGTCCACGTGCCCCCGGACATGCCCTCGACGCCGGCGCCGGTGGTGGTGGTGATGCACGGCTGCTACCAGGACGCCGACGAGTTCACCGCCGCGGGCTGGAACGAGCTGGCCGACGAGCTGAAGTTCTACGTCGTCTACCCGCAGACCAACACCTTCTTCCAGTGCTTCGGGTGGAGCGAGTCGTCGAACACCAAGCGGGGCGAGGGCGAGCCGCTGTCGATCAAGCAGATGGTCGATCAGCTGGTGAAGACCCACCCGGTGGACCCGGCGCGGGTGTACGCGGCGGGCTTCTCGGCGGGCGGGGCGATGACCGCGGTGATGCTCGCCACCTACCCCGACGTCTTCGCCGCGGGGGTCTCGATCGCGGGGCTGCCGTACGGGTGCGGCGCGGGCTGCATGTACACCTGCTACAGCGAGAGCGCCCAGTCCTGGGGCGACCGGGTGCGCGGCGCGTTCCCGGGCTACACCGGACCGCGGCCGCGGGTGGCCATCTGGCAGGGCACCAAGGACCTGATCGTCGACTTCTCCAACTTCAAGGGAATGGTCGATCAGTGGACCAACGCCAACGGCATCGCCGCCGTCCCGGACGCGACCACCACCGTCGGCCCGGCCACCCGCCGCGAGTTCCGCGACAACACCGGCGTGAGGGTGGAGAGCTGGGAGCTCGGCGGGATGGCGCACGGGGCGCCGGTGGACCCCGCGGACGGCTGCGGTAAGTCCGGCGACTACTTCCTCGACGTGGGGCTCTGCTCCACCCGCTGGGCGGCGCGGTTCTTCGACCTCTACCCGGCCCCCGGGCCCGACGCAGGGCAGCCCGGTCCGGACGCCGCGGCCCCGGGACCCGATGCGCAGGCGGCCGGCCCCGATGCTGCGGCTCCCGGACCCGACGCAAGCACGCCGAGGGACGCCGGTTACGACGCGGGCAGCCCGGATGCCGGCTATCCCAAGCTCCTCCCCGGCCGCTGTGGCTGCACCTCCGCCGAGGGAGCGCTCCCCGGCGCGGTGGCGCTGCTGCTCGCGCTGGCGCTGCGGCGCAGCCGGCGGGGGTGACCATCACCGGGAGGTCGAGGTCACCTCCGTGCCCGAGAAGGCCGCGAGGCACGCCTCGGACCCGGGCACGACCAGCAAGCCGACCTCGCCGGGGAGCACCCGGCAGGTGGCGTCGCACTCGCGGATTCCCGTCGGCGTCGGGAGCCGCAGCCGCTCGTTCGCTCCGTCGCAGCGGACGTTGAAGCCGTCGCAGAGCCAGGCACCTGCGTGCTTCTGCAGCGCACGGCCAGTTGTGGAGGGGCGGGGGCATTTTCGCTTGCTCCATCTCCGCGGGAGCCACTAGTCTGCGCCGCCCTTTGATAGCAATACGGCGGGAGTAACAATGAGAACACATTTAGTCTTTCCGCTTCTGGGCCTACTTGGGATCGGGTGCTTCTCTCCCTCCGACAATCCAGGAACGAGTGACTCCGGCACGCCTCTCGCTGCTGACGCCGCACCGGACGCAGGGACTGCCTCCGCCGACACCGGAGAAACAGCCGACGGCGGCCCCGTCCAGGACGGCGGAACTCGAGACGGAGGGCTCATGCCGGATGGGAGCACCCCTGATGCCAGCGACTGCAAGGCCCCCAGCGGCAAATGCATTGGTCAATGGGAGATCGAGCAGATCCCAAGCCGGATAACGCAGTTCGCGGCAATTCACGGCACCAGCGACAGCGATGTCTGGGCAGGCGGTTGGGACGGGTTGGTTCACTTCGACGGGACGAAATGGAGGGAGATGGCAACCCCGTTCGGGATAGGAACGGTCGAAATCATCGGGATCTGGGCCTTGACGCCCAACGACGTGTGGGTCGCCACGGGCGGCGCGGTGTGGCGAATTCAAGATGGTCGGTGGCACTCGATTCCGAACCAGAGTTGGGTGGGCTTGTGGAGCGACGGAAAGGACGCCGTCTGGGGAGTCAGTGACACCGAAGTCGTGAAGTGCCTCACCG
Organism: uncultured Myxococcaceae bacterium; assembly: GCA_964485035.1. Lineage (GTDB taxonomy): Bacteria > Myxococcota > Myxococcia > Myxococcales > UBA5297 > CAZAIE01. The sequence goes on from CAZAIE010000784.1 coordinate 3,745, forward strand.
AAACAGAGGTTTGTACCCAAGTTGCCGGCAGCCCCATCAACCGCGCACTCCGAGCTATTACCGGGACTCCAGCCGGAACGATCTGGGCAGCCGGAAAGGGCGTTCTGCTGCGCGTGGACGGAACTGCCTGGTCGGAGCACGCGCTTCCAGACGTGACCTTCGACACGAGCGCCCTGTTAACCCGCGACTCTGAACTATGGCTCTTCGGAGGGACCGACAAGAAAGTGTCGACCAGCGCGCTTCTTCAAGGCACGACGTGGACCGACCACGGGAGCCCAGGCGGAAACATCTTCTCCGCCGCGGAAATGTCGGTTCTCAGCAGCTAGGGACAGGCGAGTGAGGTTTTTCTCACGAGCTTT
>CAZAIE010000785.1:0-4098 GCA_964485035.1 uncultured Myxococcaceae bacterium
GCATGGAACCGATGTCGAAGCCACCCATGGTCGTCTCCTCGTGCGGCGGGCTGGTTGGTCCAACGGCGCCCCGCCTCTGCGCGATGTGATGCAGGGTCGTTGAGCAGCCCACGTGCCAGCCCGGGGTCCCAAGGAAGTTCGGGCTGTTGTGCGGGCTCGCGGCCCCGGGACACGTACCGGGCCAGGACGCGCCGTCCCGCGGCGGAACGCGCCGGCGCGCGTTGACGGGTCCTGGGGCGACTCCTACAGTCGCGGCTCGCTTCGAGGGGCACCGATGCCGACGCGCGCGCTGGGCCTGGACGTGGGGGACAAGACCGTGGGCCTCGCGCTCTCGGACGGCCTGGGCCTCACCGCCCAGGGCCTCTCAACCCTTTCGCGCAGGAACCTCGAGACCGACGTCGCCGCGCTCGCCGCCGTCTGCGCCGAGCACGAGGTGCAGCTCCTGGTGGTGGGGCTGCCCTTGAACATGGACGGCACCGAGGGGCCACGCGCCCAGGTGAGCCGCAAGCTCGGTGACCGGCTCGCCGAGCGCACCGGGCTTCCGGTCGAGTACTGGGACGAGCGGCTCACGACCTGCGAGGTGGAGCGGGTGCTGCTCCAGGCCGACCTCTCCCGCGCCCGCCGCAAGCAGGTGGTGGACAAGCTCGCCGCCCAAGTGATCCTCCAGGGGTTCATGGACGCGGCCGCAGCCCGTCGGCTCCGGGAGGGCGGCGGGTGAGCCGGCGGACCCGACTGGCGCTGCTGGTCGCGACCGCGGGGATCGTGCTCGCCGCCGCTGCGGGTGGGGTGGTGCTCTTGCGGCGACGCGCCCTGGACGCCTTCGCCACGACGCCCTTCGGGTCCGACGAGATCAAGCTGGTCGAGGTTCCCCGCGGCGCGCGGCTGCGCGAGGCGGCCACAGCGCTCGCGTCGGCGGGGGTGGTCTCCGACGCCTCGAAGCTCGAGCGCCTGGGCCGGGAGCTGAAGAAGGACCGCCAGCTCAAGGCGGGCGAGTACGAGTTCAGCGGGCCGCTGCTGCCCGAGAAGGTGCTGGAGGTCCTCGCCGCCGGGCGCGTGAAGCTGCACCGCTGCACCGTCCCTGAGGGGCTGCGCTCCGACGAGATCGCGGCACTGCTCGAGGGCTGCGGCTTCGGCCCCGCCGCGGAGTACCTGCGCCTCGTGCGCGACCCGGCCACCGTCCAGGCCCTCGGCGTGAAGGCGGACTCGCTCGAGGGCTACCTCTTCCCCGACACCTACTCGTTCCCCAAGGCCCCGCGGCCCCAGGCGGTGCTGACGGCGATGGTCGCCGGCTTCCGCAGGGCCTGGGCGCGCGCCGACGCCCAGCGCAAGCCCGGGGTGGAGTTCACCGAGCACCAGGCCGCCACGCTCGCGTCGATCGTGGAGAAGGAGACCGCCGTCCCCGACGAGCGGCCGCGCATCTCCTGCGTGTTCCACAACCGCCTGGCGCGGAACATGCGCCTCGAGACCGACCCGACGGTCGTGTACGCGAAGATCCTGCGGACCGGCTCCTTCGACGGGGACATCAAGCGCGCCGACCTGGAGTTCAAGCACCCCTACAACACCTACACGGTGAAGGGGCTGCCGCCCGGGCCCATCGCCAACGCAGGCGGGGCGGCGCTCTCGGCCGCGCTCGCGCCGCTCGAGTGCGACGACCTCTTCTTCGTCGCCTGCGGCGGAGGCCGGCACGAGTTCTGCCCCGACTTCGCCTGCCACCAGGCCAACGTGAGGCGCTGCCAGCTCGGAAAGTGAGCCGCGACTGGCTCAGCCGCGGTACAGCCCGGCAGGGTCCGTGCCCAGCATCCCCGCCTTCAGGGTGCGCTCGTCCACCGGCGCGAGCTCGGCCACCTGCCGCGCTCCCAGCACCGGGACGTGCCGCGCGCGGTCGAGGTAGCCGGCGACGTCCTCGAGGTGCTCCTCCCTCACCGTCCACTCCCAGCGGTCGAAGCGCGAGAGGTCCACCGGGGTGGAGTAGCTGCGCAGCGTCTTCTCGCCGTGCTCGTTGAAGTAGTCGTTGAAGTACGAGACCGCGAGCTCCCGCAAGTTCCGGTGGATGGGCTCGCGGAAGCGCAGCCCCACGAAGTTGGACTTGGCCACCGCGCCCCACAGGCCGCGGCGCTGGAACACGGCGAGCACGTGGTCGTCGTCGCGCACCGCCCGCAGGTCCACCAGCAGCGGCCGCAGCCCCTGGCGCCGCAGCGCCGCCGCCGCCAGGAGCGCCCCGTCGTAGCAGTGCGCCCGCCGATCGGCGAGCACCCGGCGCGGCGAGCGGCTGAACTTGTCGGACGAGTACGGGACCTGGTTCAGGAAGGCCTGCACGTCCTGCGGCGTGCGCAGCCGGTCCAGCTCCCGGCGCTCGGCCGGGGTCCACAGGCGCTCCAGGGGGCTTCGGGCCATGGTGCTCGTTCCTTCGGGGCGCGGGCCCCGGGCATGGCACGGCCGCCCACGGGGGTCCGGGGCGGCCGGCGGGGAGCTAGCGGCTCCCCTTGTTGCTCTTGCTGCTCTTGCGCTTCCTCGCCTCAGGGGCAGCGCCCGCGACGGGGCGTTGCTGCCTTCAGGCCTGGCCTTCCTTGCGCTTCTCGGACTTCTCCTGCTTGGGGAGCGCCTGCTGGCCGTTGTTGCCGCCCAGGAGCATCAGCTTCGCCGGCTCGTTCTGCACCACGTAGCCGAAGGCGTCGCGGAACTGGTCGATGGTCACGCCAGCGGTGGCCGCGAACTTCGCCAGCTCGTGCGGGTCCTCGAAGTCCGCCTTGGTCAGGCGGATCATGTACTCCCGCGCGATCTTGTAGCCCTCGCTGGTGACGTCGACGTAGCGCACCGCCATCTTCCCGGTCTTGGGGTCGATGAGGTCCTTGAGCATCAGCGGCTTGAACTTGCCGTCCTCCATGGAGACCAGGGCGCCGGTGCCGCCCTCCTCCAGGAACTTTGCGGCGTAGTAGCCGAGCTCGCGGGTGTACTCCATGTCGTAGGGAATGGGGTCGGTGCAGCGCAGCTCGTAGCCCACGTTCTTGGCCACCACCGTGGCCTTGAGGTTGTACTTCTTGAGCTGCTCCTGGACGCGCTGCTTGACGATGTTGCCGAAGTCCACCTCGGCGATGCGCAGGTGGCCGTGGGCGTCGCGCTCGTCCACCGCGCCCGCCTCGGCCAGGTCCTTGGGGTCGATGGACTCGACCAGGCCCTCGGCCAGCACTGCCACGCCGTGCGGCAGCCCGTAGGCCGCGCGCTTGATGATGGCGCCCGCGAGGGTGTCGACGATCTCCTTGAGCTTCACCGTCCCCGGGGGGCCGTACTCCTCGGGGATGAGCGAGAGGGTCGCGCCCGCGGCCTTGCCGATGCCCAGCGCCAGGTGCCCGACCTTGCGGCCCATGGAGATGACGAAGTACCAGCGGCTGGTGGTCTTCGCGTCCACCATCAGGTCGCGCACGATGCAGGCGCCGGTGTGGCGCGCGGTGGCGAAGCCGAAGGTGTTGCCGTGCAGCGGCAGGTTGAGGTCGTTGTCGATGGTCTTGGGGACGTGCACCACGCGGATGCGGCCGCGCGACTGCTCGCTGACCTTGAACGAGGAGAAGGCGGTGTCGTCGCCGCCGATGGTGATGAGCCGGTCGACGTTGAGGCGGAGCAGCGAGGTGACCACGTTCTCGAGGTGCTTCTCGTTCTTGGTGGGGTTCGCCCGCGCGATGCCGATGTGCGACCCGCCGCGGAAGTGGATGCGGCTGACGGCGTCGATGGTGAGCGGGGTGACGTGGTCGATGTTGCCTTCCATGATCCATCGGAAGCCGTCGTTGATGCCGATGACCTCGGAGCCGCCGAGGACGGCGCGGATGGTGGCCGAGCCGATGACGCTGTTGATGCCCGGGGCCGGACCGCCGCCCGCAACGATGGCCATGCGCTTGCCCTGCTGGTTCATGTCTGCCTCCGCCAGGAGTTGTTCCAAGAGGTTCATGGGTGAATCCCGGTCCTGCTCCAGGGCCGCCCCGCGACCGGGTCGGGTGCTTCCATGGCCCTGGAGGACGGGGAAACCTACCACGCCCCGTGGGGGCCGTCGCCTTTCAGGCCAGCCGCTCGCCCAGGTGGGCCAGCCAGCGCTCGTACTCCTCGGGA
>CAZAIE010000786.1:0-4087 GCA_964485035.1 uncultured Myxococcaceae bacterium
AAGGCGCCACTCAACTTTCTGGACTTGGGTTGCGGGCGTCAGCCCGCGCTAAGACAGAGCGGCCTCGTCCAAGGAGCCACTGGAATGCCCCAACCCGTGCTCACGTTGCTCGCCGCCGGCCTGGTCTCGTCCGGGCTCTTCGCGGTCGACGCCTCTGCGACCCTGGACGGCGGCTCGGGCCTGGATGCAGGCCCGGAGGGTGGCCGACAGGACGGTGGCGGGCAGGACGTCCCCGACCTGTCCGAGGTCCAGGGCGAGGTCGACGCCCTGCGCTCGCTGGCCCGGGGCGAGGAGGTCCCCGGCCTGCGGCTGCAGCGCCTCTTCTCGGTGGACCTGCGCGACGAGGCGGCCGTCGCCGCCAGGGTCCAGTCGCTCCGCGAGCGACTCGCCCCGACCGGGGACGTCCCCGACGCCGACGGGAGCGATCCGGCCGATGCCTCCTCCTCTCTCGCCGCCCTGCTCGGGGAGCGGGAGGCGCTACGCCTCGCCTTCCTCGAGCGCCCGGTCACCCACCGGTCCCGTCTACTGGACCTCGAGCGCGAGCGCGATCGGATCGCCCAGGAGCTCTCCGCGGCACGCCAGGCGCAGCGCGAGGCCGACCTGGCGCAGCAGCGGGCGGAGGAGCAGCACAAGGCGCTCCTGGCCAAGGCGGCGGAGGCCGTGAGCGCGGCCGCCGCCGAGCTGGCGGCGGAGTCGGCCCGCATCGAGGCCCGGCGCGCCTCGCTCGGCGAACTGCAGGGTACGCTCGCCGGCGAGCGGCGGCACGACGCGGAGGAGTCCTCGACCCGCTTCGAGCGGCGGCGGGAGCTCGGGGAGCAGGCCCGGGCGGACCCGCTGCTCCCCGAGGCCGCCGACGCCCTCTACGACTCCGTGGTCGCCGAGTTGGTGCGGCAGCGCTCGGAGTTGCGGGCGTCGCTCGACCAGCTCGACGCCCCGACGCGCGTGTCGCCGCTGAAGGCCTCCATCGACCTCGCGGCCCCCGCCTACCGGGAACTCGCCGACGAGCGCGCTGCGTTGGTGCGCGCCCTCGGCGAGGTCGAAGCGCAAGCCGTTCGCCTCCGCGAGGAGGACGCCGCCCAGCGTTGGGCACGCACCCAGGCGCTGGCGGACGAGGTCGATGGCCTCAACCAGCTCCGCTTCCAGATACTCCCCCGGCTCAGCCAGGAGAAGCGGGAGTCCGTGCTGGGCGTGACGCGGCAGGGGCTCGCGCAGCTGGGCCGGGAGCTCGAGCAGCTGCACTTGATGGCGCGGTGGTACCCGCGCCAGCGCGCCAGCGCGGTGCGCTCGCTGCCCACGTTGCTCGAGGACCTGTTCACGCTGGGCTCCGCGACCTGGACCCTGTTCCGGCTCGCGCTCCTGGGCGGGCTCGTCGTCGTCCTGAGGCGCCGGGGCACCACCTGGCTGGGCCGGCTCCGCTCGGCGCTGGTCTCCTATGTACGCATCGACACGCTCCGTCTCTGGTTCGACCGGTGGCTGGGTCACCTGGCCACCCTCACCGCCGAGCTGGTCATGCTCGCGGCGGCGTACGTGGGGTTCGGCCTGCTCGCGCAGCTGGGTGAGCCGCCAGAGCTCGAGGTGGCGCAGGCGCTCGGCATCTCCTACGCGTGGTACCGGCTCGTCCTGGCGGCCGTGCACCGGTTCCTCACCTCTGCGGCCGCCACCCGCAACATCAAGATCACCTCCGCCACGAGCCTGCGCATCCTGCGGTCGATCCGCCTCGTCGCGCGGTTCGCCTACGGAGTGGTCGCGGTGCTACTGCTCTCCGAGCACCTGCTGGGGCGCGGGTACCTCTACACGCTGGTGGTGGAGTTCTCGTGGTTGGGGAGCCTCCCCATCGCCTACGTGCTCCTGCGCCACTGGCGCGAGGAGCTCGCGGCGGTCTACCGGCGCGGGCACCCCGCGGGCCGATTCACGGCGTTGCTCTCGCGCCACCACGCCTCTCCGCTGGGCGTGGCGCTGCTGCTCCCGGCCTTCGTCGTCGTCGCCGGGCACACCGTGGCCTCGTGGCTGAAGGACCTCTTGCTGGGCATCGTCCACATCCGCCGGGCCGTGGCGTACCTCTTCCGCCGGCGGCTCGAGCGACAGGCCAAGGTGGTCGGCCACGCCGCCGCCCAGCTCGAGGAACTCCCGGCCCCACTGCGCGAGGCCTTCGCCGAGGCGCCGGCCCCGCCGGAGCTGGCGGTGGAGCACTTCCCGGGTCGAACTGAGACCGAGGTGCGGCTTCGGGCCTTCGCTGCCGGGTCGGGCGCGGTGCTCACCGCGTTGTTCGGGCAGCGTGGCGCCGGCAAGACCTCCTGGTTGGCGGGCCTCGCGCGTGGGCTTCCGGAGGTCGAGGTGCGTCGGTTCGACGTGGCTCGCCGCGTGGTGAACCCCTCCGAGATGTGTCGGATGCTCTCGGAGGCGGCGGGCGTGGCGCCCGCCGCGGACGTCGACGCGCTGGTCCTCGGGCTTCGCGCCGCTCCGCGCCGGGTGGTGCTGCTCGACCGCTGCCAGAACCTGATGCTCGCCGCCATGGACGGGCTGCGCGGCTTCGAGGCCTTCGCGCAGGTCGCAGGCCGCACCGCGGGACACGTGGCGTTCGTCTGCGCCTTCTCGCGCTACTCCTGGGACCACCTGCGCAACGTCTACCGCGGTCCCGGGCCGTTCCAGGAGGTCGTCGAACTGGGCCCGTGGGACGAGGCTCGGCTGGGCGAGTGCATCCGGAGGCGGATGGCGCGCGCCCAGGTCGAGGCGGTGTACGACGACCTCGTGGTCGACCGGATGGATGGCGCCGACATCACCTCGGAGGCGATGCGCACCGCGGAGCGATACCTGCAACTGCTCTGGCAGTTCTCCGACGGCAACCCCCGCATGGCCCTGCACTTCTGGCTGCGCTCGCTGGTGCCCGCGGGGGCCGGACGGGCGCGCGTCCGCCTCTTCCAGGCCCCCAGCGCCGACGCCCTCGAGGCCCTGACCGAACCCGAACGCTACCTCCTCGCGGCGCTGGTGCGCCACGAGAACCTGACCCTGGAGCAGTCCGCGGCCTGCCTCTCCTACCCGACACACCGGTGCGAGGCGCACCTCGCCCGGCTCGGGGCCTCGGGCTACCTGGAGGTTGCAGACGACACCTGGCGCATCACGACGCACTGGTATCTGGCGGTCATCCGCTTCCTGCGTCGCAAGCACCTGCTCTTCTCGTGAGGCGACGATGGACAACCCGGGAACCATTCTGAGCTTCGTCCGAGTGAGCGGCCTGCTCTCCTCGGTGCTGCTGCTCGTGCTCGCGTGGGTGGTCGCGCGCGTGCTCAGTGGCTTCTTCGAGCGCGTCGGGATGCGCTTCACGGACCGCCGGCTCCTGCTGCAGCAGGTGGACGCGTTCACCCGGTTCGCCCTCTACATCGCCTTCTTCGCGGCGGCGGTGCTGCTCTCCTTCGACCTCTCGCGGGAGGCGATGCTCACCCTCGGCGGCACCATCGCCGTGACGGTGGGCTTCGCGCTCAAGGACCTCGCCGCGTCGGTGCTCGCCGGCCTCATCATCCTGGTGGACAAGCCGTTCCAGGTCGGCGACCGCGTCAGCTTCGGCGGCTTCTACGGGGAGATCACCGGGATCGGGCTGCGCTCCGTGCGCCTGGTGACCCTCGACGACAACCTGGTGACCATCCCCAACAACAAGTTCCTCACCGACATCGTCTCGAGCGGAAACGCGGGGGCGCTCGACATGCTCGTGCAGATGGACTTCCACGTGGCCCCGGACCAGGACATCGCCCGCGCCAAGCAGGTCGTCGGGGACGCGCTGACCTCCTCCCGCTACGCCTTCCTCCAGAAGCCCTGGACGGTGTTGGTCAGCCAGGTCATCCAGGACGGGTACTTCGCGGTGCGCCTGCGCGCGAAGGTCTACGTCGCCGACGTCCACAACGAGAAGGCCCTGGAGACCGAGGTCACGGAGAAGGTGCTCGCAGCCTTCCGCGCCGAGCACATCCTGCCTCCGGCCGTGCTGTACCGGCCGGTCCCCGCCCCTGGGTTGCCCCCGGCCTCGCCCCCGGGCTGAGCGGACTCAGCGGGGAGGCCTCTCCAGCAGTCCGGCGAGGACTCCCCGGAGTTCCTCGAC
>CAZAIE010000787.1:0-4086 GCA_964485035.1 uncultured Myxococcaceae bacterium
CGGGAGAGCAGATCCCCCTGGGCGACTTCATGCGGGGCTTCGCGAGCGGGACCATTCGCTTCCCGGCGCCTCAGCCGGCGATCCGGGCGCAGGACCTGGCCAAGGGGGCGGGGACTCGGGTCTTCAGCCCCAAGGTGGAGAACCACATCAGCGTCCAGGGCGCCACCGCGGTGGATCCCGAAGCGATCGGTGAGGCCGCGGGCGACGCAACGATGGACTCGCTGAGCACGTGGGAGAACGCCTCGATGGCGATGGGTGCCACCGACGGGTAGGGCTGACTGTCTTGCCGCGCGACTCGTCATCCGGCTCGGTGTAGGCTTCGCCGGAGAGCGGAGGAATGAATCACTCGGTGATCGCCGCGTTGATGAAAGGGAAGCTCAGTCGTAGGCAGGAGAACATGGAGGATCTGCTCACCTCCACGGTCTTCGGGCTTCTGCGCTACCTGCCGCCGGCCTACCTCGGGCGCTTCTTGGCGCTCGCCTCTGATCCAGACGGCGAGATGCCCCTCGAGCCGCTCGGGAAGGAGGCGCGCCTGCTGGACGTGCGCTTCTGGCCGCCGATGAGCACGCCAGGATGTTCCTCCTGCGAGCCAGATGTACTCATCGAAATGGAGTCAGGTGGCGCGCGCTACCGCGTCTTGGTCGAGGCGAAGTACCTGAGCGGCAAGTCAAGCTTCGCTGACGCTCCTGCCGAAGAGGCGCCTACCATCGTCGCGGTTGCCGCAGCACAGGCGGTGAAGGACCAGCTTGCACGTGAGTGGGAGAACCTTGCGGCGTCCGGCGGGGGCAATCTTGCGCTGGTCTACCTCACGGCCGACGCCGCATTTCCACGGCAAGACGTCCAAGAAGCGCAGGACGAACTTGTCCGAAGCCGCGGCATCAAGGGCAACATCCTCTGGCTTTCCTGGCGCCACCTCTTCAGGACGGTGGCCAACGGCGAGGTGCCTCTACCGCTGGCAGACCTTCTCGCGGCGTTGCGGCGCCTCGGGCTTTCGGACTTCACCGGGATCCGGCTGGCGGATACCAGCCTTCCGCAGTGGTGGCGTTTCATTCCGGCGCCCCGCCTTTTCCCCTTCGAAATCACTTCGCCAGGTTCCTGGCGATTCGACCGCCAGGCGAGCCAGCTCAAGTGGCGGCTGCCCGAGGCAGCGCTCAACTGGAGCTTCGACGGTTGCCTTGGGCGACGGTGGGGGCTCTCCGATCACGCACTGAAGACCACAAATTGGAGGTTCGCTCCGTGAATCCGACCGAAGAGGGGAAGAGGCTCGCATCGTTCATTTCCGCGATCGGGTCGTTCTACGAGAACCTCTCCGACATGCTCATCGCTGCCGAGGAGATGCTTGGCAAGTCGCGCTGGGACGCCGCAACCGACGCCAACTGCATCATTGGTGGCTCGGGCAAGTACAACAACCCCCAAGGGTGGCGTCCTCGCGACGTCTTTCGCTTCTTCAAGAGCGACGACTATCCCCACGCGCTGGCCTGCATCTGCATCCTGCTGGAGAAGCGCACCGACGAGAAGAGCCAAGTGGACTTCGCGGAACCGCTTGCCACCGTTGCATGGTTCGACTTCGGCGAGAAGACACCCGGGAATGCCGGCTCCAATTGGAAACTCTGGCTCTCCCGCTGGTACAGCTACTCGCCCGCCGCCAAGCTCGGGGACTGGACGACCGATGAGGTCGCCAAGCTTCCCCCCGGCGAGGTGGAGAAGAATGACTATCGCTTCTCGTTCGTACGCGGCATGGCCGTCCCACTAGCGGAGATCAACAGCGGCGAGACCCTGAAGAAGAAGCTGCTCGATCCGCTGCTCGAGGACATTTCGAAACGATCGAAGCCCGCTAGGGAGTAGGGCGTCTTCTCATTCCGTTTCAAGACGTACAACGCGCGGATGGCTACAACGGCTTGGGGAACGGCGGGGAACGATCCGACCCCCCAGCTCGGAGCCTGGGACGTCGTCGACGTGGCGGGTGTGGCGCTCCCCGGGCTCGCGAAGGTCAGCGGGCCCGGAGTCGAGCACGCGATCGACGTGAAGAAGGCTCCGGGGCGGAACGGCGCGACCATCACGGACCTCGGCCGCTCGCTCGGGCGCTTCACCATCACCCTCGTCCTCTGGTCCACCTCGCAGTGGGATGACTTCAAGAAGGTGCGCGGCATGCTCCAGCCGCTCTCGCGGTCGGGCTCGCTGCAGGCGCTCAAGGTGAGCCACCCCGCGATCAACGCCCTGGGCATCGACAGCCTCTACTTCACCCGCGTCGGCGTGCCGCACCCCGGCAGCCGCGTCGGGACCTTCGAGGTCGAGCTGGAGTGCCTGGAGTTCCGGCTACCCCAGAAGACCAGCGGAGGCGGGGCACAGACGCCCAAGCGCGACTTCACGACCCTGGACCCGAAGGCCCCCAACTTCTCGACCTCGGACGGACGCCAGATCCGCGTGAAGGCCAACGCCCCGAGCAAGACCAACAAGGGCCCCTGAGCCACCGTGTCCCTCGTCACCGTCAACGGCACGCCCTGCGTGCGCGCCACGATTCGCATCCCTCGTATCGGCGTGTGGTTCGCCGACCTCGCGGTGGACGTGGCCAAGACCATCTCCGGCCCGGTGACCATCTCGGTCTCCGATGGGGCGCTCGAGCTCAAGGGCCGCGCGGCGCGCACCGGCGTTTTCAAGGACACGGCGGTCCTGCGCGTGCTCGGTGGCGCCGGCGGGCTGGCCTCGGAGGTCCCGGCCAAGTACTACCGGCGCTGCCCGGCGAAGGTACCGCTGCAGGACATCCTCCAGGCCGCCGGCGAGAAGCTGTCGACCGAGGCGGACCAGAGCCTGCTCAACCAGCAGCTCGTCGCGTGGACCCTGCTCAGGCAGAAGGCGGGCGAGGCGCTGCGGACCCTCGCCGACGAGCTCGGGGCTGTCTGGCGCGTGCTGCCCGACGGCACCGTCTGGCTCGGCCTGGAGAGCTGGCCTGTGGTCCACATGCCGGACGTGGACCTGCTCTCGGAGGACCCGCGGGCGCACACCGCGGTCCTCGGCACCGACTCGCCGACGCTGCTGCCGGGCACGCTTTTCCTCGGCCGCCGCGTCTCGATGGTCGAGCACCAGGTACAACCCGAGAGCGTGCGGACGCTGGTGTGGTTCGAGGGCACCAACGGCTCCGGCGAGGGCGACCGTCTCACGCGCGCGGTCGGCGCGGTGGTGCGACACCTCACCGCCCACCTCGACTACTTCGCGCTATACCCCGCGAAGCTCGTGAGCCAGAACGAGGACGGCACGCTCGAGCTCAAGCCCGACGACAGCAGGCTGCCTGGGGTCTCGAAGGTCCCCATCCGCTACGGCATCCCGGGGGTGACCGTGAAGGTGGCCTCCGGGGCGCGGGTACTGCTGGGGTTTGAAGGCGGTGATCCCCAGCAGCCGGTCGCGACGCTCTGGGAGAAGGGCTCGGTCACCGAGATGACGATCGACGCATCGACGGACATCAAGGTGAACGGAGGGAGCAAGGCCGTCGCGCGCCAGGGCGACTCGGTGCATGCGGGGTACCTGACGGGGAAGGCCGACAAGGTTCCGGTCGTCTTCACGTACACGCCCTACGACCCCAATGCACCGCCGGACCCGACTGCGACGGCGCTGAGCGGCGGACAGATCACCTCCGGGGCCCCGAAGTTCCATGGCTGAGCCAGTCGACTACGGGACCGACGTCTCGACGTTCCCCGACCTCGACGAGGCCTTCGCCCCACTCGCCGGGATCGCGGTCATCGCGCAGTCCATCGCGCGCTCGCTCGAGGACGCGCGGTACGGCGTGGACCTCCGCCATTGGCTCAACGAGAGCCTTGAGGAGGCTGACGTCTTCCACCTGCAGCAGACGATCGAGGCCCAGTGCCTCGCCGACGAGCGCCTTCAGGGCGTCTCTGTGTCCTTGACGCAGCCCTCCCTCTACGAACTGCGCATCGCCATCGACGTCGAGCCGTCGCAGCACGGGCCCTTCCGCCTCGTCCTCAAGGTCACCTCCGTCACCGTCGAGCTGCTGACCGTCGAGACAGCATGACCGCTTCGCTCTCCCAGTTCCTCGTCGCTCGCACCGCCGACCAGCTCCTGGCGCAGCTCATC
>CAZAIE010000788.1:0-4085 GCA_964485035.1 uncultured Myxococcaceae bacterium
CAGCTGAAGGCCGCCGAGGCCCAGCGGATGCTGGTCCGCAAGCTCGCCACCATCGCCGACGACGCGGCGTCGTTCGAGCAGGAGACCGGCGCGCAGGTGCTGTTCGTGGGCTTCCCGCTGCTCTCGCTGCCGCCCGGCGGCTCCCGCGCCGGCACGCGTCGCATCCTCGCCCCCATCGCCTTCGTCCCCGTGTCGCTGGAAGTGAAGCGCGGGCGCACGCCCTCGATCTGCCTCGAGGCCTGCGGGGAGGGCATCGACCACGTCATGCCCAACACCGCGCTCCTCGCCTGGGTCGAGCAGCAGACCGGCACCCGGCTGCGCGACCTGTTTGCGGACGAGGAGGCCTCCGACCCCTGGCGCGAGATCAACGAACTCACGGCGGCGGTCGCAGGCGCCCTGTCGCTGCCTCCTCCCGCGGCGTATGGCCCGGGCCTCGCGCTCGTCCCGGCCCCGCGCAGCGACGATGAAGAGTCGAAGCAGCCGGCCATCCTCCCCTGCGCGGTAGCGGGCCTCTTTCCGCTCTCGAACCAGAGCCTGGTGCGCGACATGGAGGCGCTCGCCGAGGGTGAAGATCTCTCGGGTCCCATCGAGAGCTTCCTCTCTCCGCGCGTCGCGCTCGCCCACGCCGCCGGCCCCGACGCGCCCAAGGCCGACCGCGTCGTCGCCGAGGAGCGGCTGATCTCGCAGGCCGACCCGTGCCAGGCGCGCGCGGTCCGGCTCGCCCGCCACGCCCGCGGCCTGGTCATCCACGGTCCGCCCGGCACCGGCAAGTCCCAGACCATCGCGAACGCCATCGGCGACCACCTCGCGCGCGGCGAGCGGGTGCTGGTGGTCTGCGACAAGCGCACCGCCCTCGACGTGGTGAAGTACCGCCTCGACGCGCTCGGGCTCGGCCAGCTCTGCGCGGTGGTGCACGACGCCCAGCGCGACCAGAAGGACCTCTACCTCTCCATCCGCGAGCAGCTCGACGGCCTCGCCGAGTCAAAGGCCGACCCGGCCGCTGCCGCCACGCTCGCCGAGGCCGACGCCGAGCTCACGGCGCTCCACGACGAGCTGCGACGGCACGATCGCGCGCTCTCCGTGCGTCCTGACGGCGTCGCGCCCTCCTTCCACGAGCTCGCCGGCGAGTGGCTGTCGCTGCAGCCCGCGGCCGAGCTGGACGCTGCAGCCGCGGGCCTGCGGACGGGGCGGCTGGAGACGCTCACCGGTCGCGAGCGCGACGTGCGCGAGGCGCTGGACCGCGGCCTGCAGTCGGGCTGGACGGATCACCCGTTCCGCGAGGTGGCCGGGGTGGACCTCGCGGGCTGGCTGGCGCAGCCGCTGGACGAGCATCGTCGCCGGCTGGAGCGCTGCCGGGACGCCGCACATGCAGCCGACGACTCGGCACACGACTCCATCCCCCCGTTCGACACGACGGACCTCGCGGCCCAGGCGACTGCCCGCGCGTCGCTGGCGGGCGAGCTCGAGGCCATCGTGTCCACTGCGCGAGGCGCCGAGGCGCTGGCGCGCTGGGCCGCGACTCCCGAGACGACGGTGCGTGAGGCGAGTGACGCGCTGACCGCGCTCGCACCGCACGCCCGCGAGCTCGAGACCGGACTCGATCCCGAGCTGGGCCTGGTCGTCCAGTCCATGCCGCTCGCGCTCCCCGACGTCCTGCAGGGCCTGATGAAGCTTGAGCGCTGGCTGGCCGTGGCGCGCCGCTGGTGGGGGTTCCTCTTCCTCTTCCGGCGCTTCGCCGCAGGCTCCGTCCTCGCTCGCCTGGGGCTCACGCTCTCGGTGCTCGCGGCCGAGCGCGCCGCGCGGTTCCTCTCCGGCTTCCGGGCGCGCACCCTGCTCTCCGACCTTCACCGGCGCCTGCTCGCGGCGGGAGAGCCGCCCCCGCCCGCCGGACTGCTCCCCGATCAGGAACTGAAGACGCGTGGGGAACTCCAGCGGGCGATCTTCGCGCTCTTCCGGCGCCTCGCGACCGAGCCTGCGCTCGCGAGCGTGGCCCCATTGCGCACGGCGTTGGCCGACCCGAGCCGGCACGCAGCGCTCCTCGACGGCCTGCGCCGCTCCCCGGCCCGCGCCAGCGCGCTCGCGGCGCTCACCTCCGCCGTCGGGGAGTCCGGGCTGTTCTCGTCAGCCTTCCGCGCAGCGCTCGACGCCTCGCTCCGGCAGGGGGCACGCAAGGGAGAGCTCTTCGGCCAGGTTGTCGCGCGCATCTCGGGCGTGGAGGGGCTGCTGCGTGCGCGCGGGCTCGTCGCGAGCCTCCCCGCTCCGCTCGGCGACGCGGTCACGCGGCTGCTGGACCTGGGCGCTTCGCCAAATCCCGGCTGGCAGACGGTCCGCAAGGCCACGCTCTCGGGCGAGCTGGCTGCACGCGTGGAGCAGGAACCCCTGTTGAGAACCCTCGACGGCGCGCGCATCCAGGCGTCGCACGACCGGGTCCTGGCGCTCGAGGCACGCAAGCGCACCCTCGTGCGCGACGCCATCGTCGACCGGTGGCTCTCGCGGCAACGCGAGCGGCTGCTGGCCTCGACCGGGTCGCGGCTCAACGGCGCGGGGGCGGAGCTGCGGCGCCGGCTGCTGGTCCGCGGCGAGCGGGTGCTCAAGGTCCGCCAGGTGATCGCCGCGGGCGCGTCCACGGAGGGCGGCGACCCGCTCTTCGACCTGCGCCCGGTGTGGATGGCCAGCCCCGGCACGGTCGCGCAGATCTTCCCGCGCCAGCCGCTCTTCGACGTCGCGATCTTCGACGAGTCCTCGCAGTGCCGGCTCGAGGAGGCACTGCCGGTGCTCACCCGCGCCCGGCGCGTGGTCGTCGCCGGGGACCCGAAGCAGCTCCCGCCCACGCGCTTCTTCGAGTCCGCCGTGGTGCAGAGCGAGGGCGGCGACGCCGAGGACGAGCAGGGGCTGTTCGAGGCGCAGCAGGCCGAGACCGAGGACCTGCTCACCGCGGCGCTCAACCTCGAGGTGGAGCAGTGCTACCTCGACGTGCACTACCGCTCGCGCAGCGCGGACCTCATCGAGTTCTCCAACCGCAGCTTCTACGAGTCCCGGCTGCAGGCCATCCCGGGGCATCCCTCGCATCGCGTGACCACCGCGCCGCTCTCGCTGCGCCACGTCGGCGGCGTGTACCACAAGCGCGAGAACCCGGCGGAGGCCGTGGCGGTGGTCACGCTGGTCCGCGAGCTGCTCGCGCGCCCCACCCCGCCCTCCATCGGCGTCGCGTGCTTCAACCTCACGCAGCGCGACGCCATCGTCGAGGCCCTGGACGAGGCGGCCGCGAGCGACCCCACGTTCGCGGCGCAGCTCGCGCAGGCCCGGACGCGGCGCGGGGCCGGCTCCTTCGAGGGGCTGTTCGTGAAGAACCTGGAGAACGTCCAGGGCGACGAGCGAGACCACATCATCATCAGCACCACGTACGGGCCGGACCCCTCGGGTCGCTTCTACCGCCGCTTCGGGCCGCTGGGGATGGTCGGCGGGGGCCGCCGGCTCAACGTGCTCGTCACCCGCGCGAGGGAGGCGGTGCACCTGCTCACGTCGGTTCCCCGCGAGGTCTACGGCACGCTGCCGCCGGTCGAGGCCGGACAGACCCCGGGCGGCGCGTGGCTCCTGTTCTCGTACCTGCAGTACGCCGAGGAGGTGCAGCGGCTGTACGCGGAGCCCGGCGAGCAGCCGGTGGCCGAGCAGGCGAGCGCGGCGCCGGTGGTGCACGAGCTGCCGACCGGCGCGCCCTCCGCGTTCGCCAGGGCGCTCGCGCTGAGGCTCGCCGGCGAGCGGCGGATCTCCTCGGACCTGCACTGGGGCAACGACGGCTTCTGCGTGGACGTGGCGCTGCACCACCCACGTCGTCCGGACGCGGTGACGGTGGGCGTGCTCTGCGACGGCACGCGCTACCCCAAGGCGGCCGACCGCGTGGAGTGGGACCTCTTCCGCACCGAGGTGCACCGCTCGCAGGGCTGGCGGCTGCTGCGGCTGTGGAGCCCCCAGCTCGTGCGCGACCCGCAGGGCGCGCTGGATGCGGTGGTGGCCGAGCACAAGGCGCTGCTCTTAGCGCGGGCTGACGCCCGCAACCCAAGTCCAGAAAGTTGAGTGGCGCCTTA
>CAZAIE010000789.1:0-4082 GCA_964485035.1 uncultured Myxococcaceae bacterium
CACCACGCCCGCGCGCACGAACGAGCTCTTGCCCGACCCCGACGGCCCCACCACCGCCACCAGCGCCTGGTCGCGCAGCCGGTTCACCACCCCGGCGATCTCCGCGTCGCGGCCGAAGAAGCGGTCCGCGTCGCCTTCCTGGAAGTAGGCGAGCCCGGCGTACGGGCTCTCGTCCAGGGCGAGCTCGCGCCGGCCGCGCCCTGCGGCGAACGCCTCCAGCGCCTGCAAGAGCGCCGGGGCGTCGGGGAACCGCTCCGATCGGCGCTTGCGCAGGCAGCGGTCCACGACCTCCGCCAGCCCCGCGGGGACGCCCGGCGCCGCCTGCAGCAGCCCGGGCATGGGGACGTCCAGGTCGGGGATGATCGAGAGCTGGCTGCCGTCGAGCGGGTGCCGGCCGGTGAGCAGCTTGTAGAGGATGACCCCCACCGTCCAGATGTCGCTGCGCCCGTCGATCTCCCCGGCCGACCACTGCTCGGGGGACATGTAGGAGAGCGTGCCGATGACCACGTCGCGGCGGGTGTTCCCGTGGTCCTCCAGCGCCGCGAGGATCGCCGGAGCCGGCGCGGACTCCGCCGTGCGCAGCTTCTCCTTCAGGAGCTTGGCGATGCCGAAGTCGAAGACCTTGATGGTCCCGGAGTCGGTCACGAAGATGTTGTCCGGCTTCAGGTCTCGGTGGACGATGCCCAGCCCGTGCGCGCAGACCAGCGCTTTCACCACCGGGATCATCACGTCCACGGCGCGCGCGTGGGGCATGGGCTTGCCCTTGGGCGCGTAGGCCGAGAGCGTCTGGCCCTGCAGGTACTCGAGCGCGATGTACGGGTGGCCGGCGCACTCGTCGGCCTCGTAGATGACCACGATGTTCTCGTGGCTGCAGCGCGCGGTGATGCGCGCCTCGGCGATGAACCGCTTGCCCAGCTCCGGGTCCCGGTCGTCGAGGAACTTCATGGCCACGCGCCGGCCGAGCCGGTTGTCGCGCGCGAGGAACACCGTGCTCATGCCCCCCTGGCCCAGCTCGCGGATGAGCTCGTAGTGGCCCAGCAGCTGGCCTTCCTTCAGCGGCTCGAACGGCTGCGGCGTGCGCGGCTGACCCGAGCCCGAGGCGCTCGGCGTGCGTGGCACCTCCACCGTCTGCTCGCGGTAGAAGTCCGCAGGGTGGACTGGGTCGGGGCTGTTCGGGTCGTGCTCGCTCATGCGCCCGATCCTCTTGCTTCCTCGCGGTGCCCCCTCTTCGGGTAGGGTGCCGGCGGCGGTGCGGCCATACATATCCCGTAGCGACAAAACGCCTCCGATTCCAGGGCGATTTCCGGACAGCCTCCCAGTTGAAGGAGCGTGGACGAATGCGCAAACCCGGCCCGATGGCCCGACGCCTCGCACGAGGCTTCACCGTGCTCGGACTGGGAGGACTCGCGGTGGGACTCGCTGCGGGGTGCCTCGCGCCTGCCGCGAAGTCGTGCGGCGACCTTCTCTGCCCCGAGGGGACGGTGTGCGTTCCCGAGGCGGGGCGCTGCGCCCGCCCCGCGCTCCTGGAGGCCTGCCGCGGCAAGGAGGAGGCCGAGGCCTGCGAGGGCGGCGGACTCGCGGCCCAGTGCGTGCTCGGTGTCTGCACCGCGGTGACCTGCGGCGACGGGCTGCGCATGGGCGGGGAGGTCTGTGACGACGGCAACACCCAGGCCTGCGACGGCTGCAGCGCCGACTGCCGCTCGGCGGAGACGTGCGGCAACGGCGTGGTGGAGTGCGGCGAGGCCTGTGACGAGGGCGCCGCGAACTCCCTCGCGCCCAACGCCGCCTGTCGCCCCGACTGCCGCCGCCAGCGCTGCGGCGACGGCATCACCGACGGCCTCTCGGGCGAGGACTGCGACGGGGCTGCGCCCACGGCGAGGCGCTGCCAGGACCTGGGATTCTACGGCGGGCAGCTGGCGTGCTCCGCGGCGTGCCGCGCCGACACCACCGGCTGCGTCGGGAGGTGCGGCGACGGCGAGGTCACCGGGGCCGAGGCGTGCGACGGTGCTGCTCCCGCGACCGAGAGCTGCCTCGACTACGGCTACGGCGTGGGCAACCTCTACTGCAGCCCGCTGTGCACCCCCACCTTCGCCGGGTGCGAGCAGACCGGCTTCACTCCCATGGCCTACGGCTCGGGGGTGTTCCTCTACTGCATCTGGGGAACCGGCGCCGGCCACCTCGTCGCCGCGGGCACCGGCGGCAGCATCGTCCGCTTCGACGGCAAGGCGTGGACGAGCATGGACTCGGGGACCACCACCACCCTCTGGTGGGTCTGGGGCTCCGCGCCCGACGACGTCTACGCGGTGGGCAAGGGGGGCACGCTGCTGCACTACGACGGGACGGCCTGGTCGGCCGTCGACTCCGGCACCGATTACCAGCTCAACTCCATCTGGGGCTCGGGGCCCGACGACATCTTCATCGGTGGCCGCGGCGGCACGCTCCTGCACTGGGACGGTGCCGCGTGGACTCCCATGGTCTCGACGGTGGACATCGCCATCTCCTCGGTCTGGGGCTCGGGGCCGAAGGACGTCTTCGCCAGCACCTCCTATGGCCACGTGCTCCACTATGACGGCACGGCCTGGTCGCAGATGACGCTCCCGCTCGATCCCTCGGCCGAGACCTACCTCTATACGGTCTGGGGCACCGGCCCTGCGGACGTCTTCGTGGTGGGCGAGAAGGGGACCATCCTCCACTACGACGGCAAGGCCTGGACGCAGATGGACTCGGGGACCGACGCCTTCCTCGACGGCTTGTCGGGGACCGGGCCGGCAGACGTCTGGGCCAGCGGGACCGGGGGCGTGGTGCTGCACTACGACGGCGCCGGCTGGACCCCGGTCGAGTCCGGGACCAAGGCCGAGCTGTTCGCGCTCTGGGCCGAGCCCTCCCGGGTGGTCGCGGTGGGGCCCGGCGCGCTCCAGGAGTTTCGCCGCGGCAGCCCCACCGTCTCGGTGGCCGACACCGGCCTGGGCGATCGCGTCACCGGGCTGTGGGCAGGCGGGTCCTCCAGCGTCTTCGCCGTCGCCGGGAGCGGCGCGGCGAGGTTCGACGGGGCGCGCTGGTCGACGATCGACCCGGGGGCGTCCGGGGAACTCGCGGCGGTGTGGGGCGCGGCGCCCGACCAGGTGTTCGCGGTGGGCGAGGGCGGGGCCATCTTCCGCTTCGACGGCACGGCGTGGACGGCGCAGGACTCCGGCTCCACCGCCGACCTGGCGGCGATCTGGGGGAGCGGGCCGGCCGACGTCTACGCGGTGGGCGCTGAAGGTACGGTGCTCCACTACGACGGCACCGCCTGGACGGCGATCGCCTCGGGGGTCGAGGGTGCGCTCCTCGGCGTCTGGGGCAGCGGCCCCAACGACGTCTTCGTGGTCGGCGAGACAGGGACGGTGCTGCGCCGGACCGGAGCGGGCTGGGCGTCGATGGAGGCGGGGACCACGAGCGACCTGCGTGCGGTCTGGGGGAGCGGGCCCGCGGACGTGTTCGCCTTCGCCGGTGACGACGGGGTGCGCCACTTCGACGGCGTCTCCTGGTCGCGGCAGACGACCCGGGCCGGCGTGGCGCTGGACCGGGGAGCCGGCACCGCTCCGTTCGACGTTTTCGCGGTCGACGCCCGCGGCGCGCTGCTGCACCACGACGGCGTCGACTGGGCTCCGATGAAGGTGCCGCCTGGCGCGAGCGGGGCGCTGTGGATGGGCCGCAACGTCGGGTACGTGGCGCTGGAGAAGGGCCAGGTCGCCCGCCTCGACCGGCACTGCGCCCCCAAAGAGCTCCGCTGCGACGACCGCTGGGACGACGACTGCGACGGCTGGCTCAACTGCGAGGACTCCGACTGCGTGGGCGATGCGTTCTGCGCCGCGGGTGGCCTCTGCCCGCCGCGGCGGAGCGTCGGGTGCGGGACCACCGTCACCGGCAGCACCGCGGGTGGCTCGCCGCGGCTGGAGCGGTACCAGTGCTCCCGCCGGCTGTGGGACGGGCCGGAGAAGGCCTACCGGTTCACCGCACCGGCGACCGGCGAGGTCAGGGTGACGCTGACCGCGCCCTCTGCGGACCTCGGCCTCGTCGTGCTGGGGGCCTCGGCTTCCGGA